>DATEXK010000162.1:0-6551 GCA_035257065.1 Gaiellaceae bacterium
GGAACCGTGTGGATCCACGGCGGCGGCGACTTCCTCGATTTCGACCTCGTCGAGGACCAGCGGCTCATCGTCGACACCGGCTGCATGGTGATGATCGAGCCGACCGTGAAGTACGAGGTCAAGCTCCAGAGCGGCATCGCGAAGGGCCTCTTCGGAGGAGAAGGCATGTTCCTCGTGCACATGACAGGGCCGGGGCACGCGACGCTCCAGACGCTCCCGTTCACCCGCACGGCGCGGCGCGTGCTGGCCGCAGCGGGCGGAGGCGGCGACGAGACGGGCGTGGGCGGGATCCTCGGCGGAATCATCGGCTAACAGGAGGCGACCATGAGCTTGCTCGACAGGGCAAAGGCGAAAGCGGAGCAGGCAGCCGCGAAGGCGAAAGAGGGCGTGGAAGACGTCCAGGCGAAGCGAGAGCTCGGACAAACACAGTCGGAGCTCGGCCGCATCGCGTTCGAGCTCGTCGAGGCCGGCGAGATCGCACACGCGCGACTCGACGCGTCGGTGGCGAAGATCCGCGAGCTGAACGCGCGGGCGGGGTCCGACTCACCCCCGTCGGACGGCGACGGGGCGAGCGTCTCGAGCGCGCCGCCGGCGATGCCGACGTAGGCGGCGGCTAGCGCCGGACGCCGAAGTCGGTCGTCACGATCGTGACGTCCTGACCGTCGAACGTGCCGGGCGCCGCGGTGACGTGCACCGCCGAGACGCCGATCTCCCGCCATTGCGCAGTGAGCATGTTCGCCTTGTGCTCCGGGCTGTTCACCCAGAGCTGCAGCGCGCCCTGCGCGTCGACGTCGGGCGACGACCAGAGAAGATTCTCGCCGACCGCCCAGTAGTGGAACGGGCCCTGCGGGTAGACGGCCTTGATCCGCTTCCAGAACGCGGAGCCGTCGGCCGACTCGTGGGCGAAATAGCCTTGCGTCGCCATCTCCTGCGAGTGCTCGCGCGCCGATGCCGTGAGCGACGCGGACAGGCGGAGCGGCGCAAGCTTGTGGAGGACGCGGAACACGTTGATGTCGGCGAGCACGCCCTGCTCGAGCGAGCTGAGCGCCACCTTCGGATAGGCCGGCTGCGCAGGCGCGGCGACCGCAGCGCCCGCCAGCGCGAGTGAAAGGCAGGCCGCGGCGAGAGCTGCGGCGCTACGGCGTGAGAGCTTCCCGACCATCCACAGACAGCATCGGCATTTCGAACGTGGTTCTCACTCGCTGAAAGAAGGATCCTTTCAGCGAGTGAGACCAACGTTTACAAGTGATATTCGTGACTGGGCCTCGGCTCAGGTCTCGACGAGACACCGGCGATCAGGCTGATGAAGAGGTTGCCGGTGACGTAGCCGCCGACCGTCCGGTAGATGTCGTGTCCGACGCCGCGCCAGCGCGCCTGCTGCTCTGCCGGCACGAGCGCGTAGATGCGCTCGACCCACATCGGGCCCTCGAGCAGCATGAAGAAGGTCATGAACACGATCGTCAAGGTTGCGACGACGCCGGTGATGACGCTCTTCGTCACGGTCAGCGCAGCACCCGCGCCGACCGTGAGACGCGCGACGCCGCCGTTCTTGACGGCGTTCTTCACCTTTTCGACGATGTGGTAGCGAGTCTCGAGGAAGCCGAACCTGCCCTTCCCGTGCGTCAGGCTCGTGATGTAGTCGGGCACCTTCTTCGCGAAGCTGTCCACCTGATCGACGAGCGTCGGGACGAACGCCGCCGCGATGCCCGCGACGCAGGCGAGCGCGAGCAGGAAGACGATTCCCGTCGCGAGCCCACGCTTCGCCACGCCGTGGGCCTGGAGCCAGCTCACCGCCGGGTTGAGAGCAAGCGTGAGGAACAGCGAGATCAGGATCCAGCTCACGACATGGCGCGCAACCCAGAGCACGTAGAGCGCGACGCCGACGAGGATCAGGATCCCGAGCACCGCGAAGATGGTCCGCGGCCGGAAGTGGACGATGCGGTCGATTCCCACGAACGCAAGTTCCGTGTGTGGATGCTGCTTCCTCTCGCACGGTTCTGTACATTGCGACCCAATGAGCGTTGCCACTCTGCACACGAATCACGGCGCGATCGCCGTCGAGCTCTTCGACGACGATGCGCCGAAGACCGTCGAGAACTTCACGAAGCTCGCACGCGACGGCTTCTACGACGGCGTCATCTTCCACCGGGTGATCCCCGACTTCATGATCCAGGGCGGCGATCCGACGGGCACCGGCTCGGGTGGGCCCGGCTACACGTTCGAGGATGAGTTCAACGACAACAAGATCGTGCGTGGTGCGCTCGCGATGGCGAACGCAGGACCGAACACCAACGGTAGCCAGTTCTTCATCGTCACCACCGAGGCGGCGTCGTGGCTCGACGGCAAGCACACCGTCTTCGGCCGCGTAACCGACGGCATGGACGTCGTCGACACGATCTCGGCGCTCGAGACCGACGCGCGCGACCGTCCGAGCACGGACGTCGTGATCGAGCGCGTCGAGCTGGCCTAGGCACCTTTTCACCGCCGGATTACCCGGCTACCCTGAGGCTCCCCGTGCGCGCGCTCTTTGCCACCTGTGCTGCGCTCCTGGCGCTCGCGACCGCGCCCGCCGCATCGGCGCGCGTGATCCTCGGCGTCCTCGGCGACGCCGACCGTTTCGCTGCGCAGACGGGACAGGACAGCCAGGTCCACCACACGTTCATGAGCTTCGACCAGGGCAGTCATCTCCCGCAGATCGTCGCCACGATGGGCCCGATCCCGCTGCTTGCGCTGAACGCCGGCGCGTACGGCGCTCACGAGTCGGCTACGCCGCAGGGCCTCGCGATGGGACAGAACGACGACTTCCTGTTCCAGCTGAACGCGCAGATCGACGCGTGGTCCGGCGATCGCTTCTACGTGCGCCCCTTCCCGGAGATGAACGGTCACTGGGAGTCGACGTGCGCGTACAACCAGAACGGCACGCCCCGCGATGCCGCGCATTCGACGCGATGGAACCGAAAAGCGCTCGCACGGATCGCGGTGATCCTGCGTGGTGGCACACAGACAGAGATGAATGCCAAGCTCACAAAGCTCGGGCTGCCCGCCGTCGACCGCGATCTCCCCGTTACGACGCCGAAGCTGCGCATCGTGTGGAACCCGCAGGGGTTCGGCTCGCCCGACGTGCCCGGCAACGCAGCGCAGGCGTACTACCCGGGCGACGCGTACGTCGACGTGATCGGCGACGACCTGTACGACATTCGAGGCCACGGTGCGACCTGGGCCGCCGCAGAGAGCCTCTACAAGGCGCATCCGTCAAAGCCGTTCGCGTTCCCCGAGTGGGGCCTGTGGGGCTTCGACGATCCAGCGTTCGTGCGCGACGTGGCGAAGTGGCTCGGATCGCACAAGCGGGTCGAGTTCGCGGCGTACTACTCCGGCAAGCCGGGCTCGATCTGGGATCTCGCGTCCAAGCCGGGCTCGCGCGCCGCCTACCGCGCGTTGATCACGCCGCTCGGATGATCGTGTGGGACGACGTCGTCGCGCTCGGGCGCGAGCTTCCCGAGACAGAGGAGTCGACGTCCTACGGGCGGCCGTCGCTGAAGGTGCGCGGGAAGTCGTTCGTCACGATCCGCGAGCGGCCCGACGCGCTCGTCGTGCGCTGCGACGGGGACGAGAAGCCATTCCTCCTCGAAGCGCGGCCCGACCTCGTCTTCACGACCCCGCACTACGACGGCTATCCGTACGTGCTCGTGCGCCTCGAGGCGCCGCTCGAGGAGGCCCGCGAGCTCGTCATCGACTCGTGGCTGCTGGTCGCGCCGAAGAAGCTCGCGGCGGAGATCGCCGACTCGCTCTAGGAGCGGGCGATGTCGATCGCAGTGCAGTAGCGCCGGCTCTTGTGGCCGGATGGGTCGCGGGCGGTGATGCACAGCCGCGTCGCGCCCGCGGGCAGCGTCGCGGGGACATTCCACGTGGCCGAGTACGTCTTCTGCCCGTTGACCTGTGCGAGGGGCACGGCGATCGCCTTGACCGTCGCTGCGCCGACGAGCACCTGCAGCAAGACCGCGCTGCGCCCGCTGTCGTCGGAGACGAGATAGCGGAGCGTCATCGGGTGCCCGACGGTGCCGGAGCTCGTCACCGGCGCAGCCGACGGCGCCAGCACGTCCTTGGACACGAGCGCGTTCGCATTGCGCATGTAGTCGACGGCTGCCGCGGCCGCGCGTGTCAGATCGTCGCGCGTCGTGCCCGGCCTCGGGCGGCGGGCAAGAACGGCAGCTTCGGCTGCGACGCTGCGTCCGCCGTCGTAGATGCCGAAACCGGCGGGCATGACGACGAGCAGCGGGCCGATGTAGTAGCCGCGGAGCTCGGTGCCCAGGAACTTCGCGTATTCGACGGGACGTCCGAAGAGGCTCGGGATCGATCCGAGATCGGTCGGCGTTGCGACGACGGCGACCCGGATGCGGTAGCCGCGAGCGTACGCGCCCGCGACGGCGGCATTGAGCACGGCGACGGCGTCCCGATGCGGAAGCTCGACCCCGACGAAGACGTTCTGTGCGACGAGGTAGTCGCTGGCAGGGTCGCCGTCGGCCCGCGCCGCCGACGCGGCGAGCAGCGCAGCGAGCACCAGCGCGGCGAACGTGACAAGCAGCGGCCTGGTCACACCGCTGTTCTACAGAATCAGAGGGCGTGTGCGCTGTTGCGAGCGACGAGCGCGATGCGCGCGATTGCGCGCGTGACCTCAACGGGCTCGAACGGCTTCGCGAGCTGCTCGAGTCGCGCGTCTCCCACACGCTGCGCTGCGCCGGAGTAGCCCGACATGACGACGATGGGCATGCACTCGGTGATGCTGCGCACCTCGCTCACGAGCCCCCAGCCGTCGAGACGCGGCATCACGATGTCCGTGACGATCACGTTGAGCTGGTCGCGGTGCTCGCGGAACAGCTCGAGCCCCTCGAGCCCGTCGGCTGCCTCGAGCACCTCATAGCCCACCCTCTGCAGGTACGAGGCGAGGACGGAGCGGACGGCGGGCTCATCTTCGACGAGCAGCACCAGCTCGCCGCCCCGCGCCTGTGCGGGCACGGTCGCGTCCGGGGCCGCCGAGCTCGCCGCCGGCTCGAGCGTGCGCGGAAGGCAGACGGCGACCTCGGTGCCGAGGCCGACCGTGCTGTCGAGCGAGACGAAGCCGCCGCTCTGGCGGACGATCCCATGAACGGTGGCGAGGCCGAGGCCGGTGCCGTTTCCCGGCCCTTTGGTGGAGAAGAACGGGTCGAAGGCGCGCGCCGCCGTCTCGTCGCTCATTCCGATACCGGTGTCGCGGACGATGATCCGTACGTACGAGCCCTGCGGCAATTCGATGTCCTCCACGGCGAAGGGCCGCTCGAGCTCGAGCGGCTCGGTGAAGACCGTGAGCGTCCCGCCGTCGGGCATGGCATCGCGCGCATTCAGCACGAGATTGACGAGCACCTGCTCGAGCTGTCCGCGGTCGACGCGCGCACGCAGCTCCGTCTCCGACGGGAGCGCCTTGAAGTCGATCTCTTTCGGAAGGACGCGTCCGAGCATCGACTCGACGCTCGCGACGATCGAGTTCACATCCCACACGGCAGGACTCAACGTCTGGCGACGGCCGAAGGCGAGCAGCTGGCGTGTCAGATCCGCGCCGCGATCGGCCGCAGTGGCGATGGCTGCCACCTCGGAACGCCTGTCCTCCGGCAACTTCAACTCGAGCAAGCTGCAGTAGCCGCGGATGACCTGCAGCAGGTTGTTGAAGTCGTGCGCGACGCCGCCCGCAAGCCGGCCGACCGATTCGAGCCTCTGAGCGTTGCGGAGCCGCTCCTGCGTCTCGGCGAGGTCCTGCTCGGCGAGCTTGCGCTCCTCCAGCGTGCGGCGCAAGCGCGCAGCCTGATCGGAGAGAAGGTCGTTGCGCCGGCTGATTTCGAGCGTCGCTGCACGCTGCTCGCGGCGGCGCAACGCCCAGAGAAGCGCCAGCAGCACGAGTCCGATCGCGAATACCAGCGGAGCAAGCCAAACGACGTCGTCGCTCACCACCTCCGCGTGGTGGAGAGCGCTTGCGGACGTCCTCTGATTCCGGTTTGCCGCGTCGTGCACCCAGTCGTCGATCACATCGAACGACGGATCGACCTCGCTCCCGTCGGTGCGCAAGACCGTGCGCGTGTCGTGCCGATCGACGGCATCGAACATCCGCCCGGTTGCGGCGAGGTACGGCCCATGCTCGAGCAGCACGCGTCGCGCGACTCTCACGTCGGCCTTGTTGCCGATCCGGCCGATCTCCCGCATCGCCCCGAGCACGTCGGCGACAGCGAGGTTGTACCGGGCACGGATGTCGGGACCAGGCTCGAGCCGGTACTTTCGCTCGAGCGACTCCTCTTCCCCAACTGCGTAGCGGGCGCGCTCATACGCGGCGTTCAGGTTCGTCGCCTTGGTCGCCCGCGCCACGGCCCGGTTGGTGACGAGCGTCGCGCCGACGGCAAATCCCGTCAGCAGCAACAGCACCGCCGCGAGCCCGAAGCCCGCCAGCCGAGTCGTGTTTGTTCTCAAGCTGCTCCTCTCGCGCCGCGGCGCGACCGCAGGGGGACAGTGCGATGATCGACAGCGGCGCC
>DATEXK010000163.1:0-6742 GCA_035257065.1 Gaiellaceae bacterium
CTCCGAGACGACCGCGCCCTCGTCGCCGCCGCGGAACCAGTGCGGCGTGTCCGGCGGGATCGTGTACTGATCGCCCGGTCGCAGCACGAGCTCGTCCTTCCCCTCGACATGCAGGTGGACGGTGCCGCGCCGGCAGCGAAACGTCTCTTCCTTGCCCGCGAGCATCGCCGCGGCCTGCTCCCGTGCCTGCGCGTCCGTCATAACGAGACGGGCGTGCCGTTCGTCGCCGACTCGTGCAGCGCTTCGAGCGCCCGGGCCTGACCCACCGCGTCAGCACGGCCGAGCAGCAGCTCGCCCTCGCCGCGGATCACATCGCTCAGGTTCTCGAGCTCGAGCCGGTACGAGTCGACGCGCTCGAGCTCGATCCGCTCGGTCTTTCCGTCGCGGCGCAGCTCGATCACCGGTGCGTTGCAGTGCCAGGGGTCGTCGAGGAACAGCGACCCTTCGCTGCCGATCGCCTCCAGCTCGTCGCGGTTCGGCAGCGCGGTGCCGCAGTCGAAGAGCGCGATCACGTCGCCGGGGAATCGGAGGGTGCCGCCGAAGACCCAGTCGGTGCCGGACGGCCCGAACCACGCCTCGCCGTATGCCTTCTCCGGCTCGCCGCCGAAGAGACGCGAGCCGCTGACGGTGTAGCAGCCGACGTCCATCAACGAGCCGCCCTCGACTTCGGTGCGCAGGCGGATGTTGTCGGCGTCGTAGAGCGAATAGCTGAAGGTGGAGCGGATGAGCCGCAGCTCGCCGATCGCGCCGCCGTCGACGAGCTCCTTCGCGCGCTTCGTCTGCGGGTTGTGGCGATACATGAACGCCTCGCTCAGCAGAAAGCCCGTGCGGTCGGCAGCGTCGAACGCCGCCTCGACCTCGTCGACGTGGCGCGAAAGCGGCTTCTCGCACAGGACGTGCTTGCCTGCTTCGAGCGCCTTGATCGACCAGTCGCAGTGCATCGTGTTCGGGAGCGAGATGTAGACCGCCTCGATCTCGGGGTCGGCGAGTAGCGCGTCGTAGGAACCGTACGAACGCTCGATCTCCCACGTCTTCGCATACTCGGCGGCGCGCGCCTCGTCACGGCTCGCGACCGCGACGAGCTCGACTTTCGGCGACGCGTGCGCTCCCGGAATCACCTTCCGGTTGATGTCGGCCGTCGAGATGATCCCCCACTTGACTGCGTGTGCCACTTGGTCTCCCTTTGGTTGAACTGGCGCGCGTAGTATCGCGTCCTATGACTGAGATCGGCGTCGGCATGCTGGGGTACGCGTTCATGGGCAAGGCGCACGCCAACGCGTTCAAGAAGATCGCGTACATCACGTGGCCGCCACCGCTCGAGCCGCGGCTCGTCGGCATCGCGGGCCGCAACACGGACGCGGTCGAGGAGGCCGCCCGACGTTACGGCTGGGAGTATGCGACCGGCGACTGGCGGGACCTCGTCGCCGACGAGCGAATCGGGCTCTTCGACAACGGCGGCCCGAACTCGCTCCACGCTGAGCCGACGATCGCGGCAGCGGAGGCCGGCAAGCACGTCGTTTGCGAGAAGCCGCTCGGCCGCGACGCCGGCGAGAGCTACGACATCTGGAGCCGCGTCGCCTCGACCGGCGTCAAGCACATGTGCGCGTTCAACTATCGCTTTGTGCCGGCGGTCCGTCTCGCGCGCGAGATGATCGAGGCCGGCGAGCTCGGCGAGGTACGCCACTTCCGCGGCCGCTATCTGCAGGACTGGGGCGACGACGTCTCGCTCGACACGTGGCGCTTCCATCCCGAGGAAGCCGGCTCGGGCGCTCTCGGCGACTTGATGACCCACGTCGTCGATCTCGCGCGCTTCCTCAACGGCGAGATCGAGACAGTGTCGGGCTTCGCGAAGACGTTCCTGCCGGACCGCAAGGTCGACGACGCGGTCGAGGCCGCCGTCGAGTTCGCGAACGGCTCGGTCGGCACGCTCGAGGCCACGCGCTTCGCCCACGGCCGGCGCAACGCCTTCCAGTGGGAGATCAACGGGACGAAGGGCTCGCTCGCATTCGACATGGAGCGGCTGAACGAGCTGCAGGTCTTCCGCGCCGACGGCGACCGCGCGCGCGGCTTCAAGACGGTGCTCGTCTCGGAGACGAGCCATCCGTTCTGGGAGTACTGGTGGCCGCCCGGACACATCATCGGCTGGGGCGACACGTTCGTGCACGAGCTCCATCACATGCTGCAGGCGATCGCCGACGACGGTGACGTCGCACCGTACGGAGCGACGTTCGAGGACGGCTACCGCGCCGCCGAGGTGTGCGATGCGATCGTGCGCTCGGGACAGACCGGCTCGCGCGAGACGGTCGTCTACCGCTCGCTCTAGCGAGCTACGTCCGCAGCACGACTTCGAGCGCGGTGCCGCGCCCGGGGGTCGAGCGCAGCGAGAAGCCGCCCTCGATCGACTCGGCGCGGGCACGCATGTTCTTCAGACCCTGGCCGGCGGCGGTCTCATCTCCGTCGAAGCCCTCGCCGTTGTCGGTGATCGTCACGTAGCGCTCGCCGAACGCGCGCGCGCCGATCGTCACCTCAGCCTGTGTCGCGTTTGCGTGCTTGCGTACGTTGGCGAGACCCTCCTGCACGATCCGGAAGACCTCGATCTGCTCGTCGGGCGCGAGGCGGATCGACGTGTCGACCTCGAGCTCGACCTCGAGCATGCCGTCGGCGGTGAGGAATTCGACGTAACGCCGCAGCGCGGCGTCGAACGGTGCGGTTCCGCTGGCGGAGGAGAGGGCCAGGATTGCGAAGCGCGCTTCCTGTTGCGCGAGCAGCGCCGCCTCCTTCAGACGCGGCGCGACCTCCTCGACCGGCGCGCCGGCTTCGAGCATGGAGGCGTGGGTCGAGACTGCAAAGAGATACTGGGCGAGACCGTCGTGGATCTCCCTCGCCACGCGGGCGCGTTCCTCGGCCACCGCGCGCCCGAACTCGGCGAATCGAATCGCGCGCCAGGCGCCGACGAGAATCAGGAAGTAGGCGAGCATCCGCAGGAAGTCGCCCTGCGAGACGGAGGTGCTCGCGAGCAGCGGCTGGAGGACGAGGTGGAGCGCTGCGAAGAGCATGAGCGTGAAGCCGAGCGCGAGCCAGCGCGCGAGGTCGTCCTCCCGCTTGCGGAAGCGCTCGCCCCAACCGATCACGGCGACGAGAGCGATCAGCGCCTGTAGCGCGAGCGTGCCGGTGAGGTAGAAGGGCTGGCTGTCGCTTTGCGACAGATCGAGCGCCGGCAGTGCCGTTCCCGCCGCGCGCAGGAGCGACCATGCGACGAGGAGTGCGATGCCCGCGGCGGCGACCCCATTGGCGATCGCCCAGTCGCGGTACTTCGTCCGGCCGCGGACAAACGGCGCCGCTGCGATCAGCGCCATGCCGAGCATGCCGCCGAGCAGAGCCGACCAGCCTTCGGCCGGCTGAAGCGCGCGGCCGCCGAGCTGCGGCCCGATCGCAAACGCGAACGCGGAGAGCGCCGTGACGAAGAAGCCGCTGGCGAGCAGGAGGTCGAGGCGGCGCCCCTCGACCGAGAAGCGCACGGCGGCCAGCACCGCGACGAGCAGGCCGGCGAGGGACATCGTCGTCTGGAGGACGAGTCGCAGCTGCGGGAGATCCCAGCTCGTCTGGAGGACCGGGTACGCGAGAAAGAGCGCCAGGCTGGCGCCCAGGAGGCCTGCGAGGAGGATTTCGCCCCAGAGCCAGGCCTGATACTCATTTCGCCTTTGCTTCACTTCCCTCTTGTCGGCAGAACCGCTGCTGCCGATAAGGGCTGGGAGATGGAAACTCGCATCCTCATCGTCGACGACCACCCGCTGACCCGCGAGGCCCTCTCGTCGTTGCTGCGTGCCCACGGCTTCAACGTGGTCGGCGAGGCCTCGGATGGGGCCACTGCGGTCGTCGAGGCAGCCCGTCTGCTGCCCGATCTCGTGCTGCTCGACCTCTCGATGCCCGGCATGGACGGACTGACGGCGCTTCCCCAGATCCGCGCTGCGGCGTCTGACTGTGAGGTCGTCGTGCTGACCGCGTCCGGCACCGAGGCGAATCTGCTCGCCGCGATCCGCGGCGGGGCGGCCGGCTACCTGCTGAAGACGGAGCCTCCGGAGCGGATCGCCCGCTTCCTCGAGGGAGTCGCGAACGGCGAGGCTGCACTCTCCGGCTCGATCGCCCGCCGCCTGCTCGAGGAGGTGCGCACCGGCAACGAGCGGGGCACCGGCGTGCCCGACTCGATCGCCGCCGCCCTTTCGGCGCGCGAGCTCGAGGTGCTCCTCCTGCTCGACGATCACCTCGGCACCGATGAGATCGCGGGCCGGCTCTTCATCTCGGAGCACACCGTCCGCTCGCACGTGAAGAGCCTGCTGCGCAAGCTGAACGTCTCGTCGCGCCGCGAGGCGCTCGAGCGTCTGGCACACGCGCGCGCTGCGTAGTCCGAACAGGCGTTCTCACCCAGCGTGAGGGATGCAGATTCCCCACGGCGGGGTCATGAGCGCCGCGCTCCTGTGGCCGATGATTGAGCTAGAGCGAGCACCCCGGCAACTCGGGAAGATGGCGGAAGACATTGTGGCAGCGGACGGCCCCCGGAAGGGGGCCGTTGGCTTTGGAGGGTTCGGCGAAACAGTGGTTGTGCCGTCACGCCTCGCTGGACGCCGCGATGCGGCGTCCTCAGTCGCCCCGATAGAACACCACTATCGAGGCTCCCTGCGTCCTTGCCTCGCGACGACCATCGAACCGTGCCGACGAACACCGTCCCGCCAAACCCTCCTACACGGTAAAGCCGTCGAGCGCCGCCTGGACGAGCCCCGGCAGCGTCTCGATCTCGTAGCCGCCCTCGAGCACGGCCGCGACGCGAGGCGCCATGGCGGCGCAACGCCGTGAGAGCTCCCGGAAGCCGTTCTCGCTGACGCGCATCTCCGCGAGCGGGTCGTCGTAGTGAGCGTCGAAGCCGGCCGAGACGATCACGAGCTCCGGCTCGAACCGCGCGACCGCCGGCTCGACCGTCTCCTCGAATGCGCGCAGGTACTCCTCGTCGCCGGAGCCCGCGGCGAGCGGGATGTTCAGCGTCGTCTCGTGCTGGTCGTCCGGGCCGCCGGTGCCGGGATAGAACGGCCATTGGTGCAGCGAGATGAAGAGAACGCTGTCGTCGTTCTCGAACACCGCCTCCGTGCCGTTGCCGTGGTGCACGTCGTAATCGACGATCGCGACCCGCTTCAGTCCGAGGTGCTGCTGCGCCGCGCGGGCGGCGATCGCGATGTTGTTGAAGATGCAGAAGCCCATCGCGCGGTCCGGCAGCGCGTGGTGGCCCGGCGGCCTGACGAGCGCGAAGCCGCCGCGAAGCGCCGCCTCGATCGCGGTTCCCGCCGCGAGCGCGGCCGCCTCGTACGTCGTCGCCGACGCCATCGTGTCGTAGTCGAGCCACGTCGGGTCGGCGGTCGCGCGCACACGTGCGACGTGCTCGCGTGTGTGGCAGAGCAACAGCTCGGCTTCTGTCGCCGCTCGGCCTTGCTCCCAGCCGTGGAAATGCTCGAGCAACACCGCGAGCCGCTCCTGTTGCTCGGGATGCTGCCCGGTCGGATGCAGGCGGGCGAGATCCGGATGCGTCAGGACGTCGATCGGACCGCCTCGTCGAGTTCCGCGAGGCTCTTCGCACCATGCGCAAGGCCGACGAGGTAGCAGAGGAGCGGCGCGTTCGTCCGTGCGCCGCTCGAGTGGGCGGCGAAGCCTGCGAGGTCGAGCAGCCGCTCGACGTCCGCAGGCGAGAGGTCGAGCAGGTCGCGGGGCACACCGGCCTCTGCGGCCAGCGCGTCCGCGCGCACTGAGAGCCACTCGTTCACGCGAGGGAGGCTAGCCGCTTGGCAACCGATTCGAGCCCGAGCTGCCGGAGGAAGGAGGACGCCTCCGCCCACGTGGGGGTCTGGGGAGAGAGGGGAGGAAGAGGAGCGGAGGCGTCCATCCTCGCGATTCGCCGGTAGAGGCGTAAATCCTCCGCCTCCGATGCGAAGCGGCCGTCCGCCAGGACTGCGTCGAGCGTGCCGTACTGCTGTAGCAACTCGGCTGCCTTCTTCGGCCCGATCCCGCGCGCGCCCGGCAGCTTGTCCGACGGGTCGCCGCGGAGGGCGATCAGGTCGACGACCTGCTCGGGATCGACGCCGTAGCGCTCGCGCACGCCGGCGGGATCGATCCGCGTGAGATCGGTCACGCCTTTCGTCGGCTGGAGGATCGTGACGCGGTCGCTCACGAGCTGGTACGCGTCGCGGTCGGAGGTGACGATCCTCACCTCGCCCGGCCACGACTGTGCGGCGGCGGCGAGGAAGTCGTCGGCCTCGTAGCCGTCGCCCTTCGCGGCGGCGAAGCCCGCGGCGCGCACGACGTCCGGCAGCAGGTCGAGCTGCTCGAGGAGCGCCTGGTCGAACTCGCGTCCCGACTGGTACGACTGAAACGCCTCGTGCCGGTACGTCGGGACGGTCAGCGTGTCCCACCCGACGACGATCGCGTCCGGCTGCTCCGCTTGCCACAGCTGCGCGAGCCAGTTCGCGAAGCCCGAGATCGCGTTGTTGCGGATGTTCTTCGGGCCGCCGTGATACGCACGGTGCGCGAGCGAGTCGCCGTCGAGGGCAAGCAGCACGCTCAGAGTGACGCCTCCAGCTCTTCGATCCGCGCCATCAGCCGGACGGTCGCCTCCTGTGCTGCCTCCGCAATCTCCTGTCCGCGCAGGTCTTCGATGTCGACGGGCGCGCCGTAGACGACCCGGAGCCTGGCGAGCCGCAGC
>DATEXK010000164.1:0-4161 GCA_035257065.1 Gaiellaceae bacterium
CGACAGCAGCCTTGCCGGCGTCCGCGCCGACCGGATTCTCACCGTCGCAGTGCCCGCGCAGCCGCCCGTCCGCGATCTCGCGTCGAGCTCGTACCTCCTGGCCGGCTGCACGCCTGCGAACCTGCACGGCCGGTCGGTCGCACGGGTGTGGGACGACGCGGCGGTCGCCGAGCTCAGAGCGGGAGACGCCGCAGCGCCGATGCAGGCGCGCGACCTCTTCGACGCGTCGGCTGCGATGTGGGACGCCTGGGCGACGTACGACCGCCACGCGCGCGGATACTTCGTCACCGAGAAGGCCGGAGCGACCGACGTGGAGGCTGCGCGCAACGTTGCGATCAGCTACGCGGCCTACAGGCTCCTCCTCTGGCGCGCCTCGTTCGAGTCGAACCTGAGCCACACGTTCGCGCTGCTGACCGCGCAGCTGCGGGCGCTCTGCTACTCACCCGATTTCACAACCGTCTCGGGCGACTCGCCGGCGGCGCTCGGGAACAGGATCGCGGCCGCCGCGATCGCGGCGGCCCGGCGCGACGGCTCCGGTGAGGCGACCCGCTACGCCGATCCGAGCTTCACACCGACGAACGCGCCGCTCATCGTCAGCCAGCCGGTCTCGACGGTCCACGACGCGACGTTCTGGCAGCCGCTCGCGCTGGCGCAGATCGCGCCGAACGGCCTGGCAGGCGTTCCGGCGAAGGTCCAGAGCTTCGTGGGCGCACGTTGGGGCCGCGTCCACGGGCTCGGGCTTCCGGCCCAGGCCAAGGCCGCTCGACTCGATCCCGGGCCGCCGCCCTTCGGCGACCCGTCGGGAGCGGCGTACAAGCAGGCGGCCGTCGCGGTGATCCGGGCGTCCTCGAAGCGGGGCGCACCACAGCCCGACACGTCACCGCTCGGCTGGAATGTCGCTGCCGGCGCGCTTCCGGCGGCCTCACCGACGACGACGGCGCGGCTCCGCCGCGACGTACGCGTCGACTTCGCGCTCAACGGCGCGCTCGAGGACGCGGCGATCGCGGCGTGGGGCGCAAAGCGCACCTACCAGGCGCCCCGGCCGATCTCGATGATCCGCTACCTCGCGTTTCAGGGTCAGTCGAGCGATCCGAAGGGACCGTCGTTCAGCGCGGACGGGCTGCCGCTCGTCCCGGGCCTCGTCGAGCTCGTCACCAAGGCCTCGAGTGCGACCGGTCAGCGGCATGCGGCGCTCGCGGCGGACGTCGGCCAGGTGGCGGTGCTGTCGCAGGGGCGCTGGATCCTGGGGGCGCGCTGGACGCCGCCCGTCCAGACGCCGGCCTCTCCAGGCTGGGTCTCGGAGGGAAGCGCGTTCGCCTCCGCCGCCGGCGAAGTGCTGACGGCGCTCACCGGGCGCTCATTCGGCGTGCGGGTCACCCGGTTGACCGGCGCCGGGCTCGCGGGCGGGATCGACACGCCCGCCGACGAAGCCGCCGGCCGCACGCTCGGCGTCAGAGCGGGCAGGCTCGCGCGGGCTCAGGTGCAGCGGTATTTCGCGACGAGCTGACGCTCAGCGGCCGGAGCGCGCCTGGAGGCGAACGGCGACCGTGTCGAGCGTTACGGCGCCCAGGAGCACGAGGCCGGTGATGATGTAGATCCAGCCGTTCGACACACTGAGCGTGTTGAGACCGTTCTGCAGTGTGCCGATCAACACGGCGCCGAGCAGCGCGCCGCGCACTTCGCCGCGACCGCCGAACAGGCTCACGCCGCCGATGACTGCGGCGGCGATCGCGTTCAGCAGCAGGTTGCCCGGCGGGAACGTCAGCGCCACCGAGTTCACCTGCGACGCGAAGATGATCCCGCCGATGCCCGCCGTGGCGCCGGAGAGCATGAAGACGAGCACGCGGATGCGCGGCACGTTGATGCCGGCGCGGCGGGCGGCCTCGGCGTTCCCGCCGACCGCGTAGACGTGACGTCCGAACGTCGTCCACTTCGCGAGGAACGTCAGCAGGATGAAGAAGACGATGATGATCACGCCCGAGAGCGGCAGGCCGAGCGAAGTGGCGATCACCTTGCCGTGGTTCGCGATCGCGACCGTGCCGAACGCGACGGCGGCGATCGCCGCCGTCTTCACCGCGAACGCAGTCCAGTTCACCCTGGCGATCTCCGTGCCGCGGGCGGCGACCCGCTTGTAGAGGACGCTGAGCGGGTACAGCACCGTGATGATCAGCGCGATCAGGAAGCCGGCGACGTGTGAGAAGGCGTAGCTGTCGGTGTAGTTGATCCAGCGGTCCTGGATGATGATCGTGCCGCGCTGCTCGAGTTGGTTCAGGATCACGCCCTGCCAGATCAGGAAGCCGCCGAGCGTCACGACGAACGACGGGACGCCCACGAACGCGACGATCGACCCCTGCACGCCGCCGATCGCCGCGCAGACGGCGACCGCGATCAGCATCGCGAGGATGCCGTTCAGCTGGTGCCCGCTGCCCGGGAGCTGTAGCTCCGCGACGACGAGCGCGCCGATGCCGGCCAGGTAGCCGATCGAGAGGTCGATCTCGCCGAGCAGGAGGACGAAGACCACGCCGAAGGCGAGCATCGCCGTGCCGGCCATCTCGTTGATCAGGTTGGTGAAGTTGACGGCCGTGAAGAAGTTCGTCGCCGTCAACCCGAAGAGGACGACGACGAGGATCTCGCCGACGATGATCGGGGCCGGGCCGAGGTTGCCCGTCCTCAGGTTGAACCAGGCTCTCTGGTACAGGCCGGCGACGCCGCCCGGGAGCTCATCCCCCTCGGTCGGCTTGGCGCCGTCGGGGCCGATGACATCCGCGGACGTCAGCCCTCGCCTCCGACTTCCGGCGCGGCCGGAATGCCTGAAACCTTCGTGGGAGCACCGAAGGTGATCGCCTCGACGACGGCCTGCTGCGTCGTCGTCTTGCGCTCGAAGATGCCGACGGTCCGTCCCAGGCGCAGCACGGTGATGCGATCCGCCGTCTCGAAGATGTCGTGGAGGTTGTGCGAGATGATCACAACCGCCAGACCCTGCTCGCCGAGGCGGCGAACAAGCGCGAGCACGTGCTCGGTCTGCGCCACGCCGAGAGCCGCGGTCGGCTCGTCGAGGATGACGAGCTTGGAGTTCCACTGGACGGCCTTCGCCACCGCGACAGACTGGCGCTGGCCTCCGGAGAGCGTCGCCACCGGTTGGCGGATCGACGAGATCGTCGTCACCGCGAGGCCCTTGAGCGTCGAAGCGGTGGTGTGCTCCATCGCCGCCTCGTTGAGGATCTGGAACCGGTTGACCTCGCGGCCGAGGTACATGTTCTGGACGACGTCGAGGTTGTCGCAGAGGGCGAGATCCTGGTACACGACCTCGATTCCGAGGCGGCCCGCGTCCTTCGGCCCGTGGATGGTCACTTCCTGGCCCTCGAAGAGAATCTGCCCACTGTCGTAGGCGTGGGTGCCGGCGACGCACTTGATCAGCGTCGACTTGCCGGCGCCGTTGTCGCCGACCAGCGCCATCACTTCGCCGGCCCGGACCTCGAAGTCGACGTCCGTCAGCGCTTCGACCGAGCCGAAGGTCTTGGTGATGCCGCGGAGTTGCAGGAGTGGGGTGTCGCTCATCGTCATGTAGTCGCGGTGGAGGCGCCCCGAGAGGCGCCTCCACCGCGGATCGCGCGGGATCCTACTTGCAGTACTGCTTGAACGTGCCGACACACACGTCGCTCTTCTTCAGGAACTTGTCCGTGAAGAGGCGGGTGTAGTTCGACTTCGTGATCCAGACAACCGGGAGCGCAAGAGTCGGCTCCTTCACCTTGCCGTTGAGACGGAACCCGTTCGTCTTCGGCGTCTGGCCCTTGATGAGCGCGACCGCAGCAGCAGCTGCAGCGTTCGCCTCGTCAGGCACGTACTTGTAGACCGTACCCGACTGCCAGCCGGAGATGATGTTCTGCACACCCTGAACGCTCGCATCCTGCCCGGAGAGCGGGAGCGGCTTCAGGTGCTTCGCCTTCAGGTCGGCGACAACGGCTCCGGCGATGTTGTCGTTCGCCGCCAGCACGCCCTGGATCTTGTTGCTTGTCTTGACGAGCATCTGGCTGAAGATGGTCGCCGCGTTGTTCGCATCCCAGTCGGGGACGAACTGCTGCGGGCCCTTCTTGATCGGGCCGCTCTTGAAGAGCGGGTTGAAGACGGCGTCGTTGCCGCTCTTGAACCAGAACGCGTTCT
>DATEXK010000165.1:0-5628 GCA_035257065.1 Gaiellaceae bacterium
GCTCGCCGCGCCAGAGCGCGAGCGCATCGCCCAACAGCCGGGCCCGTCGCGAGGGATCGCTCGCCCGCGCCTCGTCGACGAACTGGCGCACGCGTGCGAGATCGAGCTGCCCGGCCTCGACCGTGATCACGTAGCCGGGCGGGCGCGTCTCGATCGTCTCCGCGCCGAGCACCTTCCGAAGCTGCGAGACGAAGTTCTGCAAGGACGCCGGCGCCGTCGGCGGCGGCTCGCCCGACCAGAGCGCGTCGATCAGGCGATCGGTCGAGACGACCCGGCCTGCCTCGAGGAGCAGCACCGCGAGGAGTGCCCGCTGCTTCGTCCCGCCGAGGGCCAGGGAACGGCCGTCGGCCGTCGCCTCCAGCGGCCCGAGGATCCGGAACTCGATCACCAGCACGTTCTAACAGGCCCGCCGCACGAGCGGACACCGGCCGTTAGAGGGCCGTTAGAGGGCCGTTTGAGCCCGGATCGACGGTGGCCGCATGGCTACCACCACACACACACTGAACTGGTTCGCCGCCCTGGCGCTCGTGCTCGTCGCCGGCGGCACGTTGTCACATCAGGCGCTCGCGTGTGAAGTGCCCGCGCCCGAGCTCGTCGGCAACGCCTCCTCCGGCCTCGCGACGGCCCCGCCGAACCAGGCCGTCCAGGCGGCCTTCACGGCGCGAAGCTATGCCCCCGGGTCGGTCGCGACCCTTCGCCTCCGGGGCAACGCGAACCGACTCCAGATCCGGATCTACCACGCAGGGGCGGGTCACGAAGGACCGCTGCAAGGCGCCCCGGTCGACGCGGCGCTGACGCTTGGCGGCTCGGCACGCAGCGTCCCGGTGACGCTGGGCTCCTGGCCGAGCGGCCTCTACTACGCGCGCGTCACGACGCCGGGCCACGGCGACTGGTACGCCCCGTTCGTCATGAGGCCGCAGCATCTGGGCGCGCGGCGCGTGCTCGTCGTCCTGCCGACGAACACGTGGCAGGCGTACAACTTCGAAGACGGCAACTCGTGGTATCTCCATGGAAACGTCACGACGATCGACCTGACGCGCCCCTACATCGACGGCGGCGTCCCGCCGCACTACCGCGGCTACGACCGCGGCTTCCAGCGCTGGCTCGCCCTGCACAAGGCGCAGCCCGACTTCGTCTCGGACGACGACCTCGACGGGATCGCGTCCGCCGGAGAGCTCGCCCGCGCCTACGACCTGATCGTCTTCCCCGGTCACGAGGAGTATGTGACCGCGCACGAGTATGACCTGATCCAGCGTTACCGCGACCTCGGCGGCAACCTCGCGTTCCTCTCTGCGAACAACTTCTTCTACAAGGTCGTCAAGCAGGGCGACCAGATGCACGGCCGCTGGCGCTGGCGCGACCTCGGCCGACCTGAAGCGGCGCTGATCGGCGCGGAGTACGTCGACTGGAATCTGGACCGGTACCCCAACCGTCCGTTCACTGTCGCGGACACCGCGCAGGAACCGTGGCTCTTCACCGAGACCGGTCTGCGCAAAGGCGAGACGTTCGGCGTCTACGGGATCGAAATCGACGCAAGGGACAAGTACTCTCCGCGCGGCACCCGCGTGCTCGCGCGCATCCCGAGCATCTTCGGCCCCGGCAAGAGCGCGGAGATGACCTATTACACGACTCGCAAGGGAGCGAAAGTCTTCGCGGCCGGCGTGATGAACTTCGGCGGCTCGACACTCTGGCCCGTGGTCACGACCATGATGGAGAACATCTGGACGGAGCTCAGCCGCGCATGACCCGTCGGAGACTCGCAGTCGCGTGCCTTGCGCTCGCCGTCGCCGCCGCCGGCGCGGCGGCCGCGTACCGTGTGCATTGGTGGCACCACGTGCCGACGGTCCGTGGTTCGCCCACGATCGAGTACACGCGGACGGTGCAGGCGCCGCACCTTCCACCCGAGTCGGGGCTCGCGTGGCCGACGTACGGCTACGACCAGGAGCGCACACGATCGTCGCCGGTGCGTCACATGCGCCCACCGTTCCGGCGGTTGTGGACGTTTCACGGACGCTCCCTGCTCGAGCTCCCGCCTGTCTTGGGGTACGGGCGCGTCTACCTCACGACCTTCGACGGCCGCTTGCTCGCGCTCGACGCCGCCACGGGGCACACCGTCTGGCGCTACAGCTCCGGCCGCTGCGGCTGGGCCTCCCCGGCGCTCGCCGACAGGCTCGTCTACGACACCTTCATCGGCAACGAGGATTGCCACTCCCACGCGACCGATGGCCAGGTCGCCGCGTTCGACTCGCGCACCGGAAGGCTGCGTTGGCTCCGGCAGATCGGTCCCACCGAGTCGTCGCCGCTCGTGGTCGACGGCGTCGTGTACGTCGGCGACTGGAACGGGCGCGTCTGGGCGCTCGACGCCGCCTCCGGGCGGACGCGCTGGACCTCCGATCTCGCCGGGGCGATCAAGGGCTCGCTCGCCATGAGCGATGACCGTCTCTTCATCGGCACCTACGCAGGCGACGTCGTCTCACTCGACGCTCGCACCGGTCGCGTGCTGTGGCGCTCGGGCGGTCACGGCCCGTTCTACGCCTCGCCGGCCGTCGCGTACGGGCGCGTCTTCATCGGGTCGCTCTACGGCGGCGTGTACGCCTTCGGCGCGACGACCGGCCATCTGCTCTGGTCGCGTCCGACGGGAACCTATGTCTACGCCTCGGCCGCGATCTGGCGTGGCCTCGTGCTCGTCGGCTCGTACAACCACGACTTCTATGCCTTCGATGCGGGGACAGGCGACATCCGCTGGCGCTTCCACGCCGACGAGGTCATCTCAGGCGCCGCCTCCGTCGTCGACGGCCTCGTCTATTTCTCGACGTTCGGCGAGCACACCTACGCGCTGCACGCCGCCGACGGACGGGTGGCGAAGACCTGGGCCGACGGGAAGTACTCGCCGGTCGTCGCAGATGCGACGCACCTCTACCTCGTCGGCCTCGGGAGGCTGTACGCGCTCACGCCCCGTTGACGTATCTCCCAGGGGAAGCTAGGTGTCGCGGCGAACGAGCAAGACCGCCGCCACGGCGATCGCAGCGGCGGCGTAGCCGGCGAAGAGCGCGAGGCCGACCCACGGCGAGAGATGGTGGCCGCCCGAGGTCGTCGAGAGAATCGCCTCACCCGCCTGCAAGGGAAGATACGGAGACGCCGCGTTGTTCCAGCTCGTAGGCAGGACGTTCATCAACGGCGGCAGGACGAACATGATCGCGGCGAAGGAGGCGATACCCCCGGCTGTGTTCCGGACGATCGCGCCGAGGCCGAGGCCGAAGAGCCCGACGACGGTCAGATAGAGCGCGGCTCCGACGAGCACGCGAATGACGTGCGGCGCCGTGAAGCCGACATCGATGTTGTGACCGGCGAGGATCGCCTGACCGACGAAGAATGCGACAAGGACGGCAGGAAGCATCAATGCGAAGGTGACGAAGGCGAAGACACCGGCCTTCGCCCACAGCACAGGCAGTCGCTTCGGAACGGCCGTGAACGAGGCGCGGATCATTCCGGTCGAGTACTCGGCCGTGATGATCAGGACGCCGAGCACTCCGAGCGCGAGCTGTGCGAGCTGTACGCCGGCGAGGTTGACCTCGAGCGGATGGAAGCTCGCCTTGTCCTGCGGGCTCATCCGCGGGTAGTGGTGCGACACGACGGCGCACGCGAGCGCAGCGACGCCGATCGTGAACAGGAATGCGGCGAAGAGCGACCAGCGCGTCGACCGCACGCTCCAGAGCTTCGTCCACTCGGAGACCGCCACACGCGTTTGCGTCAGTCGACCGACGCCGGGCACGCGCGGGAGCCGCTCGACGTTCGCCACGCTGCTCATGCCGCGGCCTCTGTCGTCGCGGCGGGCCCGACGCCTGTCTTGAACTCGACGTCATCGCGGGTGAGCTCCATGAACGCCTCCTCGAGCGAGACTTGTTGCGGCATCAGCTCGTGCAACACGAGGTGGTGATGGGCAGCGGTCTCTCCGATCTGCGGCGCGCTGAGGCCGCTGACCTCCAGGAGTCCCGGCACGATCACCGTGACGGTGACGTCGGGGGAGGCAACGAGGCGGCCGCGAAGCTCCTCGGCCTGTGGCGAGCGCACATGGACGATGTTGCCGGACGCACGGCGTACGAAGTCGTCGACGCTCATGTCGGCGATGAGACGGCCGCGCCCTACGACGATCAGATGGTCGGCCGTCAGGGCCATCTCGCTCATCAGGTGCGACGACACGAACACGGTCCGTCCCTCGGCGGCGAGGCCACGCAGGAGATTGCGAATCCAATGGATCCCCTCCGGATCGAGGCCGTTGACCGGCTCGTCGAGCATGACGGTCTGCGGGTCGCCGAGCAGCGCGGCGGCAATGCCGAGCCTCTGCCCCATTCCGAGCGAGAACGTTCCCGCGCGCTTCTTGGCCACGTCGTGCAGCCCGACCATGTCGATCAGCTCGTTCACGCGGCGCCTGGGAATGCCGTGCGTCTGCGCGAGCGCGAGCAGATGGTTGTACGCCGAGCGGCCCGTGTGCACGGAGCGCGCCTCGAGCAGCGCGCCGACCTCGTGCAGCGGCGCCTGGTGATCCCGGTAGCGCTTCCCGTTCACCGTGACGGTGCCGGCCGTTGGCGCGTCGAGGCCGAGGATCAGGCGCATGGTCGTCGACTTCCCGGAGCCGTTCGGGCCGAGGAAGCCGGTGACGACGCCGGGCTCGACGACGAAGCTGAGCTCGTCGACGGCCCGCTTCTTTCCGTAGTCCTTCGTGAGGTTGTGGGCCTCGATCACGCGACGTCCTCTCCCGGGGTCTCCCCATTCAAGCTGCAATCCATGAGGAATGGATGAGCACGACCTGATCGCCACGAACAGGCAGACTGCGCAGCATGGACGTGCCATCGAACCTGACCGACCTCCGCGGGCAGATCGCGGCGGTCGATCGCGAGCTTCTCGACGCGCTCAACCGCCGGCTCGAGCTCGTCGCACACGTTCAGGAGCACAAGCACGCGACCGGGACCAGGCTGATCGACTCGAAGCGGGAGGCGGAGCTCCTCCAGGAGCTCGCTGCGGCCAACGACGGGCCGCTCTCCGAGCGTGCCGTGCACTCGCTCTTCTCGGCCGTGCTCGACGTGATGAAGCAGGAGCTCCAGGGTGAGCCTCGCTACGAGGTCCCGGCCGAGCGGCCGGCCCTGCCGGCAGGAATCGCCACGCTCGCGGTGATCGGCACCGGGCTCCTCGGGACGTCGGTCGCCCTCGCCGCCAAGCGCGCCGGAGTCGGCAGCGTGCAGGGCTGGGACCTGGACTCGCCGACGCTCCTGGAGTCGGAGGGCGCCGGGGCGATCGATCGAGCTGCGGCGTCGCTCGCCGAGGCCGTCGCGGGCGCCGACCTCGTCGTGGTCGCCGTTCCCGTCGGTGCGCTTCTGGCGACGACACAGGAAGTTCTCTCCGTCGCCTCGCACGACGCGACGGTGACCGACGTCGGCTCGACGAAGCGCGGCGTCTCTAGCGTCGAGGACGAGCGCTTCGTTCCTGGCCACCCGATCGCCGGCGGTCACTCGGGCGGGCCGACGCGCGCCTCGGCCGACATCTTCGACGCGGCAACCTGGCTGCTCACCCCGCTCCCGACGACCGATCCGGCGCGGCTCGACCTCGTCGGGCAATTCGTCACCGCGCTCG
>DATEXK010000166.1:0-2669 GCA_035257065.1 Gaiellaceae bacterium
TCGCCGAGATCGCCCAGGCGGTCGGGCGGCACGGATTGCACGGCGACGTGCTGCTCGTGCTCGGCCTGGCCATGATCGTCGCCGGGCTCGGCTTCAAGATGTCGGCGGCGCCGTTCCACATGTGGACGCCCGACGTGTACGAGGGCGCGCCGACGCCGGTGACGGCGTTCATGTCGTCGGCGACGAAGGTCGCGGCGCTCGTGCTCACCCTGCGCGTGCTGCGGACATCGTTCCCACAGGAGGCGCATCTGTGGTCGTGGGCGTTCGCCGGGATCGCAGTCGCGTCGCTCGTGATCGGCAACTTCGCCGCGCTCGTGCAGCGAAACGTGAAGCGGATGCTCGCGTACTCGTCGATCTCGCACGCGGGGTTCATGCTGATCGGGCTCTCCGCCGGCACGGCGCTCGGCGGCCGCGCGCTCATGTACTACCTGATCCCGTACTCGGCGATGGCGTTCGGCTCGTTCGCCATCGTGGCCGCGCGGGAGCGCGAGCTCGGCGTGCCGGTGACGCTCGACAACCTCGCCGGCTTCGGCTGGGAGCGGCCGTTCCTCGGCGTCGCCATGTGGTTCTTCATGTTCGGCTTCGCCGGCCTGCCGCTCGGCGGCGGATTCATCGGCAAGTTCTATGTTCTCGCCGCGGCGTACGAGCACGGCTGGACGTGGCTCGTGATCGTCGGTGTCCTCGCGACGCTCGTCAGCCTCTACTACTACCTCGGCGTCGTTCGGGCGATGTACATGCGGCCGTCGGCGGAGCTTCAGATCACGCCGATCGTTGTCGGCGGCGCGCCCGCGAAGGAGACCCTGCTGCACGCAGCCGTCGGGATCGCGCTCGTCGTCTCCGTCGGCTCGCTCTTCGCGGTGCAGCCGCTGATCGACCTCGCGAAGCACGCCGCTTCCTCGCTGCCGTTCTAGCCGGCTCTCCGGCGAGGCTCTCTACCGGCTGCGCGAGCAGAGGGCGCGTCGACTGCGGCCACCCGGTCCGCTGCAGCGTGTCCGTGTTGCCAAAAGAACGTAAATGCAGGAGAAACGTGGCCTTCGTAGGAATCCGGTAGGAATCAAGATCCCTCGAATTGACTATTCAGGAATACGCGGTACAAGAGGTAACGTAACCCTTAACGGGAACGCCATCACCCGTTTGCGGCAATTGCAGCGCTGATGGCTCAGCGGTAGTTGGGGACATTGGGAGAACTGGGAGAACTGGGAGAACGTTCTGCGGCGCGCGGCGGCGTTGAATGCCGGCGTGTCGTCGACGAACGCCTCGCGCAGTTCCACGAGAACGAGCTTTAACAACGGCACGTGCATTGGGAAATCAGGCCCAAAAGGAGCGCAAGATCATGTTGAAGTCAAAGACCAAGCGATACCTCGTGCTGCTCGCCGCGGTCGGGCTGGTGGCCGCCGCGCTCGGCGGCACGGGAACATTCGCGTCGTTCAACGCAGAGACGACGAACGCCAACACATTCCAGACCGGGTCGATCACGCTCGGCAACAAGGTCAACAACGGGACCGTGTGTTATTCGAGCGCCGGACCGAACAACGCCAACACCACCGGCTGCGACGCCATCTTCGCTGCCCAGGCATGGAAGCCCGGCGATTCGCCCACGAGCGAGAACCTGACGCTGAACAACACGGGCAGCCTGCCGGCCGCCACTTTGTCAGTCTGGGCACCAAAGCTCAATACAGACGGCACGTCCAATCCGTCGACAGGCCTCGTGTGCAACTACCAGCACTACACGCCTGGCGGAGATACGAACGCATTCACCGGTTCTGGCAACCCGTGTACGGCTTTGCAGATCCAGATTCAGGAGTACACCACCAACTCGTTCGGAATCGCGACGAGCACGTGTGTCTTCCCCGTCGATCCGAGCAATCCGTGCTCGACCAACTACGCGCCGCTGAGCACGTTGGCGTCGGTGGGATCGCCGCTCCCCGTGGCCGGCGGCCTCGGTAGCGGTTCGTCGCGCTTCTTCACGCTCACGGTCAAATATCCGGCGTCGTCCCCCGGTACCGCGGACAACGCATACCAAGCCCAGCAGACGTTCTTCAATCTGACTTGGCACATCGATCAGGTCTAGTCAGAACCTGAGGTGGTGGCTGGGGGGCCGCGCATGACCGCACTGAAGCAATTCCTATTGGGCCTGATGCTCTTGGGTGCCGTCACCTACTTCGGTGGTGGCGGCACCTTCGCATCCTTCAGCGCCGAGACCGGCAACGGCGGAAACGGCATCTCGTCGGGCACGTTGACGATGAGCGACCAGGTCAACACCGGCGGCCTCTGCCTGACGACGAACGCGACCTCTGCCAACAATGTGAACCCCGCCTGCGCCGCGGCACTCACGCTGACCAACGTCGCGCCGGGGACGGCGGCCGGTACCGCCAAGATCACGATCCAGAACACCGGAAGCATCGACGCATCGAAGTTCGCCGTGTGGGCGTCCTCTACCAACGCGACGCTGAACGCCCCAATCACGAGCGGCAACTCCGTGACGAGCCTCACCGTCAGCGGGCTCGAGGGCACGGTCGCCTCGGGCGACACGATCGTCCTGAGCTACGGCGCCAACACCCAGACGTTCCTCGCAACGGCCGTGGCGACCCCGCCGGCGACGACGATCAGCGTGCAGGCGTCTCCGCCGGGGCCTGCGACCGCGAACGCCAGCTACCCGCTCGGAGCCA
>DATEXK010000167.1:0-8209 GCA_035257065.1 Gaiellaceae bacterium
AAAGGCCACGTCCTGCGACTGTCACCCGACGTGGCTGCCGGGGCCGATGTCCCATTCGGACAGGCACCCTGCAATCGCCGAGCCGGCGCGGCCTCCACGCCCGACAGTGTCTCGAAGAGCCACGGCCTGCGACTGTCACCAGACGTGGCTGTTCGAGTCAGTGTCCCTTCACGGCAGCGTTCCCCGGATTCGTGTTCCCTGTCAGAGCGGACGGCTAGATCGACTGGAGCGACCGGGCCGACGGCCCGACGTACTTCGCCGCCGGGCGGACGAGCACACCGAGGCGCTTCTGCTCGAGGATGTGCGCCGACCACCCGGCCGTGCGGGAGCAGGCGAACATCGCCGGCGCGAGCGCGGCCGGAATCTCGGCGACGTCGAGCACGATCGCCGACCAGAACTCGACGTTCGTGTACGAGTGGTCGGGGTTCTTCTTCGCGATCGCCTCGTGCGCAGCCTGCTCGAGCGCTTCGGCAACCTCGACCCGGGGCGAGCCGAGCTCCTTCGCCGTGCGCTTCAGCAGGCGGGAGCGCGGATCCTCGGCGCGATAGACACGATGTCCGAAGCCCATGATCCGCTCATGGCGCGCGAGCGCCTGCTCGACCCACTTCTCGGCGTCGCCGAGCTCGGCGACCGCATCGAGCATCGGTAGCACCCGGGCGGGCGCACCGCCGTGCAGCGGGCCCGAAAGCGCGCCGACGGCGGACGAGAGAGCCGCGCCGCAATCGGCGCCGGTCGACGCGACGATGCGCGCCGTGAAGGTCGATGCGTTGAGACCGTGCTCCGCGGTGCAGATCCAGTAGGTGTCGATCGCCCGCGCGTGTGCCTCGTTCACCTCGCCGCGCCACGCGAGCAGGAAGCGCTCGGCGGCGGTCTGGCCCTCGAGCACCGTCGACTCCGGCACGGGCGGCTTGTCGGCTCCGCGCGCGGACTGGGCGACGATCGAGAGGGCTGCGGCCGACACGCGGCGCAGGTCCTCTTTCGCAGTGTCGTCGTCGATGTCGATCAGCTGGCCGAGATTCCACTTGCCGCTCAACCCGGCGAGGGCGGCCTGGAGGTCGGACATGTGGTGGCCGGTGCGGTACTCGAGCTCCTGGTACGCGGCCGGAAGGCCCGGCTCGAGCGATTCGTCGACGAGGAGCCCCCACACCTGCTCGAACGGAACGTGCCCGACGAGATCCTCGATGTCGACTCCGCGGTACCGAAGCTGGCCGCCGTCGCGGTCCGGCTCTCCGATTTCCGTCTCGAAGGCGACGACGCCGGCGAGGCCTGGGCTGAACTCGTTCATGCGTGGATCTCCTCCAGCTCGATCGTAAGGCCGGCCCCGCGCTCCCGGGCTGCAGCGAGCACGAGGGCCGCTGCCGCCAGGTCCTGCACCGCGACGCCGACTGACTTGTACAGAGTAGTTTCGACGGGGGTGGTCCTGCCGGGTCGTGCGCCCGACACGAGCTCGCCGAGCTCCGCGTGGACGGCCGACTCGTCGAGCCCGGCCAGCTCGGAGGCGCCGGCCGGCGGCGGCGCGAGCGCCGCCAGGGTTTCGACGACGAGGGTCGCGTCGGCGACGATCGCCGGATCGACCTCCCCCCCGGACTGGGTCGCGCCGACTGAGCTGACGTGGGTGCCGGGCGAGAGCCACTCCCGGCGGACGACAGGCTCGGGGGAGTGCGTGGTCGCGGCCACGACGTCGGCGCCGCGGACGGCGTCCTCGAAGGATGCTGCTGCGGTGGCGCCCACCTCGCCGGCCAGAGCCTGCGCCTTGCCGTAGTCGCGGCCGGCGATGCGGATCTCGCTCCAGTTGCGCACCCCTGCGAACGCGTGCGCGTGCGCGCGGGCCTGGGCGCCGGTGCCGAGGATCGCGAGCACGGTCGCGTCCTCGCGCGCGAGCAGCCGGGCGGCGAGCGCGGCGGCGCCGGCGGTGCGGGCCTCGGTCACGTACGTCCCGTCCATGAGCACGATCGGCGTGCCCGTGTCGGGATCGAAGAGCATGATCGCCGCCTGGTGCGTCGGCCGGTCGGTGTTGCCGGGAAAGAGTGTCACGAGCTTGCAGCCGAGCCCGGCGGACGGGAGATAGGCAGGCATTGCGCCGAGCAGGCCCTTCTCGTTCGCCCACGCCGCGATGCGGGGCGGCATCGAGACAGACCCGGACGAGAGCTCCTCGTGCGCCCGCGCGAGCGCGTGCTCGAGCTCAGTGAGATCGAGGAGCTCTTCGACGTCGGAGCGGGTGAGGACGAGCATCGGGAGGACGTTAACCCCAGGCGGAGATCAAGGCCGCTCGACCTGTATCGCCGCAGGCGCACGCGGCACGGGCTGAGCGGGCGGCTTCGAGTCGACGAGCACGGCCGCGACGAGCAGGACGGCCATGGCGACGGCGCTCTCCCCCAGCAGGCTTCGCGAGAGCTTCCCCGCAACACCGTCCTGCTCGATCCGCGGTACGGCGAGGAAGTGGTGGACGGCGCCCCAGAGCAGGGCGAGGGCGACGAGCCCGAGCTTGAGGAGCAGCACGTGCCCGTACCCCGTCGTCCAGAGGTCGTGTACGTGCGGCAGGCGGAGAACGCTCAGATACGTCCCGGCGACGAGCAGCAGCGCGACGAGCACCGTCGCGAGGCGCGAGAAGCGCAGGAACGCCGTGCGCCGCAGCTCCGGCGCCGCCGGCCAGACGACCGCGACGAGCTGGACGAGCCCTCCGATCCAGAGGGTCGCAGCGCTCAGGTGCACCCAGTCGGCCAGCTCGGATAGCCACGAGTGTCCGGCGTCGGCGGCCGAGTGGCCCGACAGCGAGAGCCCCGACGCGAAGCAGAGGCCGGCGAGGAACACGGGCCAGAGCAGCACGCGCTTGCCGGTGAGCCAGGCGAGATAGAGAAGAGCCGTCACGAGTGCGAAGCCGAGCTCCATCGTGATGAACGCGAGGCCGAAGCGCGTTCCGCCCGAGATCGGCGAGAGGTCGCCGTAGAGGAACCTCCCGAACGGGAGTTGCAGCGCGTCTTCCGCGCGGAGGAGGAACGCGACGATTCCGGTCTCCAGCACGACGACCGCGCCGATGCCCGTCACCCAGTAGAACCGCCGCTCTGCGCGCGCCGGCAGCGGGCCCCGGACGACGATCAGCAGGAAGCCGGTGCCTCCGACGACGAGCGCGAGGCCGAGAAAGTACGCCCAGCGAACGAGATCCTCGGTGCGCGTCGGGCCCTGAGCGCCGACGGCGTCGGTGACGAGCGGCGCACGAACACGCACGCCGAACGTGTAGACACCGGACACGACGTGGCCGTCGTTCGACATCGCCTGCCAGCGCACGGTGTACGGGCCGCGCGGCAGCTTCGGCAGGTGCGCGACGATCGCGTTCTTCGCGGGAACCGCGCGCGCCGGCGCAGCGACGTTCTTCCCGTCACGCGTGAGCACGACGATCGAGTGCGGCAGTGCGGTGACCGACTGGTCGAAGCGCAGAACGATCTCGCGCGGCGACTGCGCGAGGCGCTCGCGGAACGCGGGATAGACGCGGACGACGCTCGCGTGTGCGAACGCCGACGCCGGGAGCACGAGAGCCGCAAGCGAGACGACGATGAGCGCGCGTCTCATCGGTGCTGCACGCCCGCATACGGAGAGAGATGCCCGAAGACCGGCGCGACGTCGCGATCGGAGTAGAGCATCACCGAGACGGCGATGACCGTCGCGGCGAAGCCGGCGGCCGCGACGACCGAACGCGGACGGAACGCCTGCACGAGCGGGAACAGCGCGCCGATCACGATCGTCCACCCGAGCAGGTGATGGAGGAACGCGGCACGTGCGAAGAGCCAGTGCTGCTGCTCGTGTGCCAGCAGCGCGGCGCCCGAGACGAGCATCGCGAGCACGGTGCACAGCCGCCAGTACTGCGAGTGCAGCTTGCCGCGCGCGAGGCCGAGCTCCGCGCCGCCTGCGAGCATCAGCACCTGCGCCCACGAGCCGTGCGCGATCATGTGGATCGTCGAGTTGGTGTAGAAGGTCATCACCGGCCAGAGCGCCACCCCGAGCCCGAACATCAGGCCGGGCCACAGGTAGCGACGCCACGGACGCAGCGCCCAGACCTCCCGGCCGACAACCGTCTCGGCGACGAGCAGCAGGCCGAGCGTGAGGAAACCGGTCGCGAATCCCCAGTGCACCATCTCCGCCTGCGGCAAGAGGCCGGCCGCGATCACGCCTCGTGCCTCAGGTTGCGCTGTAGATCCTCGACGATGCCCGGTGCGAGCAGCAGACGGAACAGCAGCCCGACGAGCACGACGTAGAGCGGCGGCTCGGTGAGCAGCCACCAAAACCCCTGCCCGTATGGGTGCAGCAGCGTCAGCCGCCACGGTTGGACGATCGCCCACACGACGCCACCGAGCGCCGTCGCGGGGCCGAGGGCGAGCACGAGGCGTGCGCGGAACGCCAGCGGCGCCGCGCGCTCCTTTGCTTTCGTCCCCTGTAGATCATGCGCGATGTTCGCGTTCACGCTTACTCCCTTCTCTCCGACGACTACTCGAGCAGCCGCGCGCGGGTGCGCGCGACTTAGATCGAGAGCGGCGGAGGACGGGATTCGAACGCGAGGCCGAACAGCAAGCGCGGAGCGCGTCTCGCAGAGACGAGCCACCGGCGCACGACGACGGTGCTCGACGTGAGCCGGCGTACGAGCTCGATCGCGTCGGCGGCCAGCTCTTCGTAGTCCGAGAGCCAGAGCTCCACGGTTCGGAAGACCACCGCGACGATGACCGAGAGCACGGCGAACACGGGCAATGCGGAGCTGTGCAACCACGGTCCGAGGAGATGCCAGCTGCCGGCGGCGATCTGCTCCGCATCGGCCTGCACGAGATAGATCGACGCCGTGACGACGAAGGACAGGAGCCACAGCCGCCACGAGAGCTCGATGCGCACACGTGGCGCACGACGGACCGGTCGAGCACCCAACGCGGCGGCGAAGCATCGCGCCGCCCGTGCGGCGGCATGCGCCTTGGCGACGCGCCACGCGAGACGCGCAAGCATCAGCGCGACCGCGACCTTCACGCCCGCGAGCAAGAAGGGGTAGTAGTCGGCGTGCGCGTAGCTCAGGTGACCGACGCGCCGGCCGACTTCGAGGCGATGCGTCAGGCTCCGGCCGGCCAGCTCGGCGATGAGCGCGAGCAGACCGAGCGCGAGGCCGGCGAGCAACTGCTGACGCGTTCTGGGCCGACTCATCATCGTCAGCCCAGGAGCGTGAGCGTCCAGTCGTTTCGGTGTTCTGCGTCGAGCGAGAAGAGCAGGATTCGCTGGAAGCGCCCCAGGCACAGGCGGCCGTCGGTGAACGGCACCTGCTCGTTGCGCGGTGCAAGCAACGCCGCGACGAGGCGCTCGCGCCCTGCGACGTCGCTCGGGACGATCCGCTCGAGGAGCCCCTCGAGATCCTCGAAGAAGCCCGTCTCACGCTCCTGAATGCGAACGAGCGATCTGCCGTGCGTCGTGTGGATGTACGCGATGCCGTCGCTGCGCCCCGAGCGCGCGAGCGTCTGTGCGACGTCGTTCGTCACATCCATTACCGACAGCGTCGGCAGCGCCGCCGCGATCGAGTACGGGACCTCGATGCTCGTCATGCGCGCGCGACCTCCCTCGGCAGTCGGAAGTGAACATCTTCACGGGCGACGGTGATCTCCTCGAGCGTCGGGTAGCCGCGCAGCACAAGCCGTTCGGCTGTCGCGCGCACGAGCTCCTCCGGTGTCGACGCGCCGGCGGTGAGGCCGACGACCTCGTGCCCGACGAGCAGCGTCTCGTCGAGTGGACTCTCGCCGTCCACGAGCGTCGCGACGGCTCCCGCAGCCTGCGCGACCTCGACGAGGCGCTGCGCGTTCGAGCTGTTCTCGGAGCCGATGACGAGGATGAGCGTCGCGCCCTGGTCGACCATCGCCTTGACGGCGTCTTGCCGGTTCTGCGTCGCGTAACAGATGTCGTCGTGATGCGGGCGGCGCAGCGATCCGCCGACGTTCTCGCCGAGCGCGTCGACGATCGGCGCGACATCGTCGAGCGAGAGCGTCGTCTGCGTGATCACTGCCACCGGCTTGTCGGTCTTGAGGTTGCGCGCTTCTTCCGGCGTCTCGATCACGACGGTGTCGTTCGGGCGCTCCCCAAGCGTGCCGATCACCTCGACGTGGTTCGCATGCCCGACAAGCGCGACGAGATGGCCGCTGTCGGCGTACCGCCGCGCCTCCGCATGCACCTTGTTCACGAGCGGGCAGGTCGCGTCGACGATCTTGAGGCCGCGCGCCTGCGCGTTCTCCTTGACGGCCGGCGCGACGCCGTGGGCAGAGAGAACGCAGAACTCGCCCGGCGGAATCTCCGATTCGTCCTCGACGAACACCGCGCCGAGCGCCTCGAGACGGCGCACGACGTGCTCGTTGTGCACGATCTGGTGGCGAACGTAGACCGGCGCCCCGTGCTGCTCGAGCAGGCGCTCGACGATCTCGATTGCGCGGTCGACGCCGGCGCAGAACGAGCGCGGCGCTGCGAGCAGCACGCGTCCGGTGTTCATGCTGCACATCCCCGGGGCGCAGCCCCCACGTCGGATACATCCGCGGGCTCTGGCCCGGACCATCCGTTTCCCTCGGGCCTGAGCCCGCGGAGTGCCCGCAGGGCGGTCAGCGCGTCGCGCATCGAGCGGATCGCGTCGCCGCGGCTCACCGCAATCCAGCGGAGCAGACCGATGACATTCGTCCGTCCGTCGGCGTGCACCGTGTCGTCGACGCCCTCGATAGCGCTCGACGGAACGTCCGAGATCGCGCGGACGACGCCCGCGAGCCTGCCGCTCGCCGCGAGCATGCCGCTCTCCATGTCGACGGCGTCTGCGCCACTCGACTCGTGCAGCCGGAGACGGTCGGAGGCGTCGTGCACGAGCACGTCGGAGGCGAGCACCGTCGCCTCGCGCGCGCCCTCGACGCCGAGCGGCGATCCCTCCCAGAGCGTCGCGCCCGCGGAGTCGACGACGCGTGTCGCGTCGAGCAGGTCGCCGACGTGCAGGCCGTCGTGCAAGGCGCCCGCGAGGCCGAACGAAACAAGTTGCCCGTCGGGTAGTCCTACCGCGCCACGCACGCCGATCCGAACGGCCCGCAGGCCCGCACGCCGCGCAACGCGCTGCTCGGCCGCGGTCGCGCAGGCGAAGGTCAGCCCTTCAGCGTCCACGCGAGGCTCCGGACCGTTTCCTTGAGACTGCTCGACGACTCGAACGCCGACGATGGCTCGAAACCGGAGTGGATGCCGCAGTGCTCGCAGCGGGGATCGTTGCCGGGGCCGTACGAATCCCACTCCATCCCGTCGAGCAGCGCCTCGTACGTCGGGAAGATGCCGTCCGTGAGCAGGTAGCAGGGGCCTTTCCAGCCGTACGGATTGCGGGTGATCGAGCCCCAGGGCGCGCACGACAGCTTGCGCTCGCCGGTGAGGAAGTCCTGGTAGATCGGCGTCGCGAGCCAGCGGTAGCCGTGCTTGCGCACCGCCGTGCGAATCGCGCGGAACTTCACTTCGTGCTCGGTCCGCGTCATCGTCAGCTCGGGGTCGATCTGCGAGTACTGATAGCCCGGCGCTACGAGCATCCCGTCGATGCCGACCTCGTCGGTGAGGTAGCGCATCATCTCGATCACGTCGTCGACCTCGGTCTCCTTGAAGATCGTGGTGTTCGTCGTGACGCGGAAGCCGCGGGCGCGCGCCGTCTTGATCGCGTCGACCGCGATCTCCCACAGGCCGGGGTAGTCGCAGACGTAGTCGTGGATCTCGCGCATGCCGTCGAGGTGGACGACGAACGTCATGCGGGCCGACGGCTCGAACCAGTCGAGGCACTGCTCGAGCCGGAGCGCGTTGGTGCACAGCTCGACGGTCTTGCCCGCCTCGATCATCCCCGCGGCGACCTCTTCGATCCCCTTGAAGACGAGCGGCTCCCCGCCGCAGATCGAGACGACGGGCGCGGGGCACTGCAGCCCGGCGTCGAGGCACTCCTCGACGCTGAGACGCGCGCGGTTCGACTCGAACTCGCGGATCTTCCCGCAGCCGATGCAGGCGATGTTGCAGGCAAGCGTGGGCTCGAGCATCAGGACGAGCGGGTAGCGCTGGCCCTTGCGCTGCTGGGTCGCCACGTACTTGCCGATCGACATCGTGGACTGCAGGGGGAACTTCATGCGGAAAGCCTCTCTCTCATCCGACCGAGTGCGAGCAACGGAAAGCTGATGCGGTACAGGTGGTAGCGGATCATGAA
>DATEXK010000168.1:0-3048 GCA_035257065.1 Gaiellaceae bacterium
CGACGGGCCTGAGCGCCGCAGCGGCGAGGCCGTAACCCGCCAGCGAGGCGAGCAGCAGCGCCAGGGGCGAGGCGATGAGCAGCTCGCCGAACAAGCGCTGCAGCGATTCCCGCCGCGGCTCCAGCGAGCGCGCGACGACGACCACGCCGCCGCCGACCGCCGGAACGGCGAGATACCGCCAGTGCCCGGTCGGACGCTGCAGGGAGATCGAGCCGCGTAGCCGGCGTCCCGCCACGACGCGCGCGAGGTCCTGCTTTGGCACGAGCAGCGCGAGCTGCGGCGGGGTCGAGCGCACGACGACGCCTGCCGACGTCACGAGCTCGGCGAGCGTCGCGCCACCCGCGGAGTCCGGGTCGAGGAGGCTGTGCCCCTCGTTTGCGTGACCCGCTGCCTCGCGTGCCTGCGCGGCGAGCGCCTGGTCGACCGATCCGATGAGCGCGTTGCCGACACGCACGTAGACGAACGACCCCATACCTGCGAGCACGGCCGCCATCACGACTGCGAACGCGAGGGTCAGGCGCATGCGAATGGGAAGAGTCCTCACGTCTCACGCCTCAGCCGGTACCCGACACCGCGGACCGTCTCGATGGTGTCGCTCCCAAAGGGTCGGTCGATCTTCTCGCGCAGGCTGCGGATGTAGACGTCGACGACGTTCGAGCGCCGCTCGTACGACATGTCCCACGCACCCTCGAGAATCTGGTCACGGGTCAGCACGTTGCCGGGTCGTCGCATCAGCAGCTCGAGCAATGCGAATTCCTTCGCCGAGAGCGCGACCAGGGTGTCTCCGCGCCAGACGCGGTGCGCAGCGGGATCGAGTCGCAGGTCGCCGACCTCGACGGTGACCGGCCGCTCCGCCGGCGCGCGGCGTGTGAGTGCGCGAAGCCGTGCGAGCAGCTCGTCGAACGAGAAGGGCTTCGCCAGATAGTCGTCGGCTCCGGCGTCGAGGCCGGTGACGCGGTCGCCGACGGCATCGCGTGCGGTCAGCATCAGCACCGGCGCCCACACGTCACGTTTGCGCAATTGGCGGCAGGTCTCGAAGCCGTCGATGCCCGGGAGCATGATGTCGAGCACGATCGCGTCGTACGGCGCCGAGAGCGCCATCCAGATCGCGTCCTCGCCGCGCTCCGCAACATCGGCCGCATGTCCCTCTTCACGGAGCCCGCGCGCGAGCAGCTCGGCGAGCTTCGGCTGATCCTCGACGATGAGCAGGCGCACGCTCACAGTGTGCCTCGCTGCGCGTGAGGCGACGATGAAACGCCGACCGGCTAGGCTCGGCAACGGAGCGGCAGGGTCCGGTGGCCCAGCCGGTCTTCAAAACCGGTGAGGCGTCGTAACCCGGCGCTGGGTGGGTTCGACTCCCACGCCGCTCCGTACCGAATAACCCGTGCACATGGGCCTTTTTGTCCGAGGCCCGCTCGCGGTAAGCGATCACGGAGACCCGTTGCCTTGGCGCGAGCGCGAGACGTCACGGGCGGACAAGCAGTCGCGCATCGGATCGCGCACTGGCCGGAATCGCCGCTCTCGAGTTGATGTGATCCGCACTCAGAGCTATCTGTGTCCAGGATGCGCGCCCCATCCAGAACTCGAGGAAATCGAGCCGAGGGCATCCAACTCCGGCACGCACGAAGCTGCGAAAGCCGCGCCGATCGTGCCTGCACCTGCACGCCGACGTATCAGGCGCAAGTCTGGTCGCCGAGAGACGAAAAGCCGATCCGCAAGACGTTCAAAAACCTCGCTGCAGCCAAGGCGTGGCGGCAGGAAAGCCAAGTCGCCCTCCGCAAAGGCACTCTGCGCGCCGCCAGCCCGATGACGCTGAAGACGGCTGCAGACGAGTGGCTCGACGCAGCCGAACGAGGAGTCATCCGCACCCGCTCGGGCGACGCCTACAAACCCTCAGCGCTGCGTTCGTATAGACAAGCGCTGCAAGGAACGGTGCTTCCCGAGCTTGGCCACCTTCGCCTCACGAGCGTTACTCGCAACAACATCCAGGACCTAGCCGACCGCCTAAGCGCTAGCGGCGCGGCGCCGAGCACCGTGCGCAACATGATCCTGCCGCTCCGTGCGATCTACCGGCGCGCCCTCACCCGCGGCGAAGTGGCAATCAACCCGACCCTCAAGCTCACGCTCCCCGCCGTTCGCGGCCGCCGCGAACGCACCGCCCACCCCGACGAAGCCGACGCCCTCATCACAACCGTCCCACTCCAAGACCGCGCGCTCTGGGCAACCGCCTTCTACGCAGGACTCCGTCGCGGCGAACTCCAGGCCCTCACCTGGAACGACATCGACCTCCGACAAGGCCTGATCCATGTCAACCACGCCTGGGACCGAAAGGCCGGCCTGATCGAACCCAAAAGCAGGTCAGGCAAGCGCCGCGTCCCGATCACGAAAACACTGCGGCGATACCTCATCACCCACCGCCTCCAGCAAGGCAACGGCGGAGCCGGCTACGCATTCACCAACCAGCACGGAGACCCCTTCGACGCGTTCACCATCCACACCCGAGCCCGCAAGGCCTGGAGAACCGCCAACCTAACCCCACTCACACTCCACGACTGCAGGCACACCTATGCATCGCTCTCAATCGCCGCCGGCGTCAACACCAAAGCACTCAGCACCTACATGGGCCACTCCACCATCACCATCACCCTCGACCGCTACGGCCACCTCCTACCCGGCAACGAACAACAAGCCGCACACCTACTCGATGCGCTTCTGACAAGCCCAAGCACGGCTGGGTAAGTCACCGACACCTTGTCCGCCATGCAGCGAATCGTGTAGGGCGCGGAAACTCTGATTTCGGTGCCGAATTCGGATTTTCGCCGGCTTCGAGCTCCGCCACGCAGGCGCGTTACGCTCGCGTGGGCTCAGGTCGTCGAGGGGTCCTGCTTTCGGATGTGTGACGAGCTGGCGGACGACGTCGGGGTCGAGGGCAGTGCCGCCGGCGGCGACGCGACGCACGGTGTCGACGAACTCGTCGACGTCGAGGATGCGGTCTTTGAGCAGATAGCCGACGCTGCCGCGTCCGTCGGCCAACAACTCGGCCGCGTA
>DATEXK010000169.1:0-2559 GCA_035257065.1 Gaiellaceae bacterium
TTCCGGCGGCCGTGAGTGGGTTCTTGATTTGCGAAGAGACGGTTAGCAGTTGCACCGTTGTGAAGAACGCTGCGTCTCCGAATCCGTGGATGTCGCCGCCCTTCTTCCCGCCCTCGAAGACCCAGATCAGGACGGAGCCTACGATGCCGACCAGCAGCGTCAGCACGAAGGCGATAAGGAGGCGCGCAAACAGCCGTCGGTGCCGCTCGGCAACGGTGAAGAGCCGACGCAACTCTTCGCCAATCACACCGGACAGTCTCTTGGCTGCCTCGGACGGTAGGGACTACCTGCGAGCGCCGGCTGTCAACCTCGGACGGCGTTCGGCTTCACCCTGACGCGTGCGAGCTCGCGTACCGCAAGTCAACGGGGCGCAAACCGAAACGCGCTCCGGAAGCGGTAGCCACTTCCGCGCTAGCCGCCTGCGGCCGCGTGCCTGTCCTTTGAGCGGGCACGAACAGCAAGAGCTGCGATCGCCAAGACGACGCCCTCGAGGGAGGCGCTGTAGACCATCCGAACGCCCGGCGGCGCGCTTCCGATCCCCACCGCCGATACCACGACTGCCGCGATGCATATTCGTCGGCGCCAGGCGAGGGAGCTCGACCCGGGCAGCCGCATTCTGCGGTCCCAGAGCCAAGCAGCCATTAGCACGCCCAAGGCAGCGGCTGCCGCCGAAAAAGCCCAAGTCTCGGCAGTAGTCTGGGACGCAAGAGTCGTCACGGGCCATGCTCCGACGACGACGAGCAGCACGAGGACGAAGGTTCCCGGCTGAGGTCCGGATCGTCTCTCTTTTTCCATCTTGTGTGAGCTTACGAGCGCGTGAGGCTGGCGTAGCCCGCTCCGAGCGTGATCACGAGCTTGAACCTAGAACCAGCCGCGTTTCTTGAAGAGCGTGACAGAGCGGCCACGGTCAGGACTTCGAGTCCGATTCCGAGGCCGGCAAAGGTCGGTCCGCTCTTCATGTGACCGACCATCCAGCCAAAGTCTTCGAGGTGGAGGCTATCGTCGGCGCAGGACACAGGCGGTCGTCGCGACCCGGGCGACCTCCAAAATCACCGCATGGACGATCATGGCCAGATACGCACGGAAGAGGCTCTCGAGTCGCGCTGGGAGGCAGCCCCGGCGGTCGTAGCTGTGATCGGCCTGCAGTTCGCGCTTGCCGTCGTCAGTCTGCAGCTCCACTGGAAGCTCTGGGGTCTACCGTGGTGGGTCTGGATTCTCTCGGTCGGCCCGGAGACGATTCTTCTCGTGGGGCTCGTATGGGAACCGGCGCTTCGGACGCTCGAGCGGATCGGTCATCGCCGGAACGTCGCGCTCGTCTTGCTCGCGATCATCAGCCTCGCGAACGCTGTCGCTCTTGTTGCGTTGATCGGGTCGCTTGTCAGTGGCCACGAAAAAAGCGGGGGCCAGCTCCTCCTGAAAGGGACGACGATCTGGGGCACGAACGTGATCGCCTACGGCCTCTGGTTTTGGGGCTTCGACGGCGGCGGCCCAATCAGGCGCCGGCAGCCTGACCCGCCGCCGCCCGACTTCCAGTTCCCGCAAATGGAGAACCCGCAGCTGGCGGCACCAGGATGGCATCCACGCCTGGTCGACTACATCTACATCTCGTTCACGAACTCCATCGCATTCAGCCCCACCGACGCGATGCCGCTCAGCCGCTGGGCGAAACTGTTGATGCTGTCCGAATCGGGCGTGTCGGCGATCAGCATCCTGCTCGTCACGGCGCGGGCAGTGAACATCTTCAAGTAAGAGCCGCCCTCCTCGAGTCCCTTGTCTGCGGCCCAGTCATAGCCGTGCTTGCGCGTTCGCCACTGAGCGACCGTACGTCGGCAGGTGGGGTAGTAGCATCGCTGAATCTCCGGCCTTGCGACGCCCCTGCTCCTCTTGGTCTTCGCGGCAGCAGCCGCGGTGACGTGGATCGCGGGCATCGTCCTGTCGAAGACGACCGACGCGCTCGACACTCGTTTCGGTCTTGGTGAGGCGCTCGGCGGCCTGATTCTGCTCGCGGTTACGGGCAGCCTGCCCGAGATCGCGATCACCGCGTCCGCTGCGCTCTCCGGCCATCTCGATCTCGCCGTGGGCAACCTGATCGGTGGCGTCGCAGTTCAGACTCTTGTGCTCGTCGTGCTCGACTTCGCGTCCGGGCGGAAGCGTCCCCTCAGCTTCCTCGTCGGCTCGCTCGTGCCTGTGATCGAGGCGCTGATGGTGGTGGTCGTGCTCGCCACTGCACTGAGCGGAGCTGCCCTCTCGCCGTCGACGAACATCGGTGGCGTCAGCCCGACATCGCTCGCGGTCGTCGCGTTCTGGGTAGTCGGAGTCTGGGTCGTCAATCGCGCGCGCTTGAAGTCGAGCTGGGTCGTGGAGGCACCGGAGAGCTCGCCGGGCCGTCGGCATGTCCGCGAGCCCCATCCGTCCGGGGCGCACCCGTACGCGGGGTCGACAACCGCCAAAGTGATGCTGCTCTTCGGGACCGGCGCAGTTGCGACACTCGTCGCCGGCGTCATGCTTCAGGACGCCGGCAGCCTGATCGCCGGCCGAATCGGGATGCAGGGCGCGATC
>DATEXK010000170.1:0-2322 GCA_035257065.1 Gaiellaceae bacterium
TTCCGGTCGGCACGCTCTTCGCCTTCGGCCTCGTCGGGCTTCAGGCGCTGCGGGCGCACCGCACTCTCCAGCAGCTTCTCCGCCCTCCGGTCACGGCACTCTTCTTCGCGTTCGGCTTCCCGCTTCTACTCGCGCCGTTTCCGCCGGACGTCCGCTACGTCTTCTACCTCGTGATGATCGGGGCGACCGTCGCCCTCTACGAGTGGAACATGCCGGACTGAGGAGCAGCCCGCCCAACGATGTACCGCAGAAGCAAAAGCCCCGCGTAAGCAGGGCCTTTTCCTAGTGGAGCCGAGGGGGCTCGAACCCCTGACCTTCTGGCTGCCAGCCAGACGCTCTCCCAGCTGAGCTACGGCCCCAGACGGCCTGAGTGTAGCCGGAGAGCCGTTGCGACAGATCCGCGGGGACATCGACCGCGGGCGTGGCGGAGGGGCAGGCAGGGGATCTGCCTGCCCCCGATGCTCACGACACCATCAGGCCGTCGCCCGCACCGCCGCAGGAGCGGTCGCGTCCGCTGTCTCGGGGAGCGGGTTGTAGAGCGCGCCCAGATGCACGGCATAGACGAGGTGCCAGATGTAGATGCCGATCACGGTCTTCCAGCCGAGGTTGTTCGCGAAGAACCCGGGATGGAACTCGGGGAAGTTCCTCGGCACCCACAGCAGCGCACTCAGTGTCGCGAGGATGAGGCCCCAGACCAACGCCTTCGTCATGTTCCCGGCCAACGTGTTCCGCTGCCGCAGGATCGGATGGATCAAGAACACGAAGATGAGGCTGTAGCAGATGCCGGTCATGTAGTGGTAGACCGTGCCCGCCCAGAACTGCTGCGCCCCGTTCGTCGAAGAACCGGTATGGCCGAGCAGCAGGATCCCGTTGAATTGGGGCCAGCCGAGCACCGGGATACCGATGATCTTGTACCAGTAGCCGCTGACCGTCGCGATGTGCGTGGCGACGAAGCCGGCGAGCAGCGCAAAGGCCAGCCGATGCCGTGAGACGCTGGCGCGCCACACGTCGAGGCCCTTGAGGTCGATCATGAAGTGTCCTCCTCCTGTCGTACCGTTGGCGGCGTTCGAGCCCGAGCTCGTCCGCCGGTGCCGTTTTGTCTGCGCGAACCTAACTCGTTGCGCGACTGGAGCACAAGAGTGCGCTGAGCGAACAAGGCGGGCGAATGCGCTACGATCGCGTCGTGGTAGTCGCCGACGCGCGCGAGCCGGTCCTCCAGGGCCTGGAACGGGGTCTCGCCGTCATCGAGGCGTTCTCCGAGGACGAGCCCGCAATGACGCTGAGCACGGTCGCCCGCCGCACGGGAATCACGCGAGCCAGCGCCCGGAGAATCCTCCTCTCACTCGAGGAGCTCGGCTATGTCAAGTCAACGGACGGCCGCTTCTCCCTCAGCCCCCGCATCCTGCGACTCGGCTGGTCGTACTTCGGGTCGTTGAAGCTCTGGGAGCTCGCGCAGCCGCTGATGGAAGAGCTCGCGGCGGAGCTCGAGGAGACGTGCTCGGCCACAACCATCGATCTACCCGACATCGTCTTCGTCGCTCGTGCCCCGGGACCGCGGATCATGACGATGTCCTTGAGCGTGGGCAGCAGGCTCCCCGCCTATACGACGGCGATGGGCCGCGTGCTTCTGGCCGGCCTCGACGACGACTCCATCGAGCGCTATCTCTCCTCGACGTCGCTCGAAGCGCTGACCCCCCGGACGGTCACCGATCCGCAACTGCTGCTGGAGACGGTACGAGAGGCGCGAAGCCGGGGCTGGGCGCTCGTCGACGAGGAGCTCGAGCTCGGGCTCCGCTCCCTGTCCGTGCCGCTTCGGGTGAGCGACGGGCGGCTCGCGGGCGCGCTCAACATCTGCGCCGCGACGTCGCGCATCTCCGTCGCCGAGATGGAGCGCAGCTTCCTGCCGGCGATGCAGCGGAAGGCGTGCGCGGTTTCGGCGGCCTGGACGCACGCGGTGCAGACCTGACCCCTTGACGCTTCGAGCGCCGCTCGGTTAGGTTCGCTCAGCGAACGTTCATTCGGTCACGGAACACGAGGAGACCTTGCCCGAGCCCTTTACGGTTGACGCGCTTCCCGGGCGCGTCGTGTTCGGCCCCGGCGTCAGCCTGCACGGGCTCCGCGACGAGGTGAGCCGTCTCGGTGCGACGCGTGTCCTGATCGTCGTCGCGGAGCACGAGCGTGAGCTCGCGGAGCGCCTCGGCGCGAGTCTTGGGGAGCACCTCGTCGGCATGTTCACGCACGTGCTGCCGCACGTTCCGGCGCCGGTGGCGAAGGAAGCGATCGCGATTGCGTTGCGCTCGGATGCGGACGCGCTTCTCTCCA
>DATEXK010000171.1:0-9196 GCA_035257065.1 Gaiellaceae bacterium
CGATCGTGGCTACGCCCGTACCGCGGAGCTCCACGCGGATCCCGCTTCGTCCGGCTGCGTGCTCGCGGGCTCTCATCGTCGGGCGCAGGCTACCGGAGCCTGAAGTCCGAGATTATGGATTGCAAAGATAGGCCGAACGGCCCTCCCCGTCCGGGGGATCCGAACGTACGGTCAGACCTCTGCATATGGGGCGTATGCGGTGGGTAGCTGCGGCAGGGCTGGCGGTCGTTGCGGGGGGATTCGTGTTGTCGAACCCGCCGGACCGCACCGGTCTCGCACGGGCTTCCTCAGGTCAGCGCTCCGTCCGCCTCTCCGTCGGTTACGACAGCGAGCGGGCTCTCACCGCGGCGCTCCGCACGACGCCTGCGATCGTGGTGCGAGAGCTGCGCGCACTGCACGTCGCCGAGGTGCGGACGAGGACGCCGGGCAGGGCCGTCTCGACGCTGCGCCGGGCGCCGGGGATTCGCTTCGTACAGCGCACCGCCGTGCGCGCCTCACTCGTCGAGCCCGGTCTCACGCTCGCGTCGATGACACCGCGGGCCGTGTGGGAATGGCAGGCGCGCGCCACGCATGAAGACGCCGTACCCGCGTCGGTGTTGCGCGCCGCCTCGTCGATGCAGATCGCCGTCATCGACACGGGGGCCGATCTCACCGCGCCTGATCTCGCGGCGAAGGCGCCGCAGACGTACAACACCCGAACCGGCACCGCCGACGTGCGCGACGCGAACGGCCACGGCACCTTCGTGGCGTCCATCGCCGCCGGCTCGGTGACGAACGGAGACGGCATCGCCGGCGCCGGCGGCGACGCGCAGCTGCTCGTCGTCAAGGCCGGGAACGTGCACGGCGCGTTCACGGACGTGGACGAAGCCGCCGGGATCATGTACGCCGTCGATCACGGAACGAAGATCATCAACCTGAGTGTCGGCGGCGCGACGACGTCCCTGGTGGAGCAACACGCGATCGACTACGCCGTGCAGAAGGGTGTTCTCGTCGTCGCAGCGGTCGGCAACGAATACGCGAGTGGGAATCCCGTCGAGTATCCGGCGGCGCTTCTCCAGCCCCCCGGGTCGAACGGCGTCGGCGGCTCGGGGCTCGCCGTCACCGCATCGGGCCCAACCGGGCTGCGTGCGTACTTCGCGAACACGGGCTCGTGGGTGTCGCTTGCGGCGCCCGGGGAGAACGTCTTCGGCGCGGTGTCACAGGACTCCTCGGCGGCGGCCTATCCGCGCAGCCCGCTACCGGGCGCGCAGAGCGGTCTCTACGGCTACGCGAGTGGGACGTCGTTCGCAGCGCCGCAGGTTGCAGGCGCAGCGGCGCTCGTCTGGGCGGCGAACCCGTCGCTCACCGGGCCTCAGGTGGCGCAGATCCTCAAGGAGACCGCATCCGGCGTCGGCCGCTGGACACCTGACCTCGGCTTCGGCGTCATCGACGTTGCGGCCGCCGTCGCGCGTGCGCAGACCGGCGCGCCCGGCGTCCTGCTCTCCGGCAACCATGTCGCGACACACGTGCAGCTGAACTGGAGCGGCGACGCCACGCGGTACGCGCTGTCGCTCAGCAAGGACTCGAGCCCGGCGACGACCGTGCTCTCCGGCACGCAGACGAGCACGGCGCTCACGCTTGCGCGCGGGCATTCGTACTCCTTCACGGTTACAGCGCTCGACGAATCCGGTGCCGCAACGGCGACCTCGGCGCCGCTCACCGTTGCGGTCGCGGCGCGCTCGCGCCACTAGCCCTTAACCGTCGACGCGTTCGATCGACGCACCGAGCGCGCGAAGCCGCTCGTCGATGCGCTCGTAGCCACGGTCGATCTCGCGCACGTTGCCGATGGTCGAGGTGCCCTCGGCGCAGAGAGCGGCGAGCAGCATGGCCATGCCGGCGCGGATATCGGGACTCGACATCCGCTCGCCGTAGAGCCGCGCCGGGCCGGTGACGACGACGCGATGTGGATCGCAGAGGATGATGCGTGCGCCGAGCCCGACGAGCTTGTCGACGAAGAACAGGCGGTTCTCGAACATCTTCTCGAAGATCATCACGGTGCCGCGCGCCTGAGTCGCGACGGCGACGGCGATCGACGTCAGGTCGGCGGGGAATGCCGGCCAGGGGCCGTCGTCGATCTTCGGAATCACGCCGCCGATGTCGTCTTCGATCACGAGGTCCTGCCGGTCGAGCACGCGAATCTCCGTGCCCTCGATCTCCAATGCGATCCCGAGCCGCCGGAAGGCCGGCATGACCGCGATGAGGTCCGTCGGGCGGCAGTTCTCGATCACGATCTCCCCCGCGGTGATCGCGCCGAGGCCGATGAAGCTCGCTATCTCGATGTGATCGGGCCCGATCGTGTACTCGGCGCCGTGGAGAGAGTCGGAGCCCTGGATGCGCAGCACGTTCGTCTCGATGCCGTCGATCTGCGCACCGAGCGCACACAAGAAGCGGCAGAGATCCTGGACGTGCGGCTCGCACGCGGCGTTGCCGAGCACCGTCTCCCCTCGCGCGAGCGATGCGGCCATCACAGCGTTCTCGGTGCCCGTGACACTCGCCTCGTCGAGGAAGATGTGCGTCCCGACGAGCCGCTCGGCCGTCATCGTGAACGTGCGGTTCGTGTCAATCTGCGCGCCAAACTGCTGGAACGCGTGGATGTGCGTGTCGACGCGACGTCGCCCGATGACGTCTCCGCCCGGAGGCGGCACGACCGCGTTGCCGAACCGGGCGAGCAATGGGCCTGCGAGCAGCACCGAGGCGCGAATGCGCTTGCACAATTCCTCGTCCAGCGCAGTCTTTGTGACGTTGGCCGCACGGACGCGTACGTCGTTCGGGCCGATCCACTCGACCTCGACGCCCAGATCGACGAGCAGGTCGATCATCGTCAGCACGTCGAGGATGCGTGGGACGTCGTGCAGCACGACTTCCTCCTCGGTGAGGAGGCAGGCGGCGAGAATCGGGAGCGCGCCGTTCTTGTTCCCGGCCGCGCGAATGCGGCCGTTGAGCGGGCGCGCGCCCTCGATGACGAAAGCGTCGGCTGCAGTCTGGGCCATGGGCGCGGGTATCCTAGCCGGGTGCCGACGCCGACCCGCGAACAAGCCTGGCAGACACTCACGACGTACACGAAGAGCGAGTCGTTGCTACGGCACGCACTCGCCGTCGAGGCGTCGACCGCTGCATACGCACGAAAGCTCGGAGGCGACGAGGAGCTGTGGCGCGTCGCGGCGCTCCTCCACGACTTCGACTACGAGGTGCACCCGACGCTCGACAAGCATCCGCAGGACGGCGCGCCGATCTTGCGAGAGGAGGGCTATCCGGAAGAGGTCATCGAGACCGTGCTCTCCCACGCCGAGCATCTCGCGCTCCCGCGCGACACCCCGTTGAAGAAGGCGCTCTTCGCGTGCGACGAGCTCTCGGGCTTCGTGCACGCCTGCGCCCTCGTGCGGCCGACCGGCCTCGAAGGGCTCGAGCCGAAGTCGGTGCGCAAGAAGCTGAGGCAGCCGTCGTTTGCCGCCGGAGTGCACCGCGAGGACGTCTACAAGGGCGCCGAGGAGTTAGGCGTCGAGCTGGACGACCACATCCGCACGGTCGTCGCGGCGCTGCAGCCGATTGCGGCCGAGCTCGGGCTTCCCGCCGTCTAGCCCTCGGGCGACGTCAGCCGGGTGCCGCGGCGACGCCGGCCGCGAGTCGCTGCAGGTCGTCCTCGCTCGTCCACCAGCCGCATGACGCGCGGACGAGGTTACGCCCCGGCAGCTCACGCACGATCACACCCTGCTGCTCGAGCGCCGCGACGAGCTCGGTGGGATCACCTGCGGGACGGAACGACACGAGCGTCGAGTGTCCCGGCGGTGTCACGACCTCGACGTGTCCGGCGAGCAGCTCACGGCAGCGCGCCGCCTGCGCGGCTCCGCGCTCGTACCGCCACTCGGGGTGCGCTGCAAGGGCCGCGAGGAGACCGAGGAGCATCGGTGTTGCGAGCCAGCCGGAGTCGAAGCGCGGCGCGCCGTCCTTCGCGACGAACGCGCCGTTCGGCTCGTACGACGTCTGAGAGAGGTAGCCCGGCGCGGCGACGCGCAGCTGCTCGGGGTCGCGGACGAAGAGTGCGCCTGTCGGCTCCGGCCCGCCGAGCCACTTCTGCGCCGACACGGTGTAGAAGTCGAAGTCGCCGGCACCGGTGACGATCGCGCCCGCCGACTGCGCCCCGTCGACGAGCACGGGCAGCTTGGCCTCCTCCCGCACGCGCCGCAGCTCGAGGCGGCGTCCGGTCGTCCAGAGGACGTGCGATGTCGCGATCAGGCGCGTGCGCGGAGTGACAGCCGCGAGGAGCCCGGCCTCGTTCCCCTCCGTCACGACGACGCGGGCGCCGGACGCGTGCACGGCAGCGGTGAGGCCGAAGTGCTCCTGATCGGTGATGACGATCTCGTCTTCGCTGCCCAGCCCGAGCCCCGAGAGGACGATCGAGCAGCCGCGGGAGGTCGAGTCGGTAAGGGCAACGTGCAGCGGGTCAACGTCCAGCACGGCTGCGAGGGCCGTCCGCGCCTCTTCGCGGAGCTCGAGAATGCGCTCGATCCACCCCTTTCCGCTGCGACCGTGCTCGAGATCGTGACGCGTCTGCTCGATCACGGCCTCGGCCGTGGCTCGTGCGATCGGTCCGTTCGTACCAGCGTTGAGGTACGCGTACCGATCGAGCACAGGGAACTGCGCGCGGGCTTCCTCGAACGTCATCCGACCTGGAGTTCTACCGGCGCGTGATCGGAGAGAAGGCGCCCACCCACCCGGCGGCGCTCTTCGGACCAGACGATCGGCCTCGTCGACGGGAGCCCTCGGACGAGGATCTGGTCGATCGTGGGCGCCGGCTCCGAGAAGCCCCACTCACGGAGCCGGTCGTACGTGCGGCCCTGCCCCGGGCGCATGTTCGTGTCGCCGCAGAGGATGACGGGCTCGTCCGGTTGTGCGAGCTCCTCGACGAGCGTTGCGGCGCGCAGAAACTGCTCGTCGGCCAACGCGGTCGTGACATGGACGTTGGCGACGAGGCCCACACCGGCAAGCCGGACGGTCTGGCAGACGCGGCGCTCACCCTCCCCGCGCCGGCTGATCGTGAGCGACTGCTCGTCTTCGACCTGCAGGTTGCGCCGGAGCAGCACGGCGTTGGCCTGACCCGTGAACGCCGAGCGGAGGAAGCCGTGGTGCACGTCCGTGATCAGCTTGCCGAGCTTCGCGCTCACGACGCGCGGCCGTGCCGCGACCGCCCCGATCGAGCTCATCCCGCTCCACGTCGCGAGGTGCGTGAGCGCCCAGATCGGCACCTCCTGCAGGCACACGACGTCGGGCTCGTCGGCGGTCGCGAGGCGCACCATCTCCTCGAGCAGCGCGTGCCGCTCCGGCGGGACGGCGTTGCCGTGAAAGAGGTTCCACGTGCGGACGAGCAGGGGCACGGGCGTAGCCTACGGCTGCAGATGCGCGTGCTCCTTGCAGATCCGCCCGCCTTTACGCCGACGTACGACCACGAGCTCGCGGCATCGCTTGCGCGCGCGGGCGCCGAGGTCGAGCTCGTGACGTCGCGGTTCCGCTTCGGGGACGTGCCGGCGCCCGACGGATACGTGCGCAGCGAGCTCTTCTATCCCCTCTCGTCGCGGCTCTTCGGCCGGTCGCCGCTGCGCCTGCCGCTCAAGGCGGTCGAGCACCCCTTCGGCCTCGCAGCCTTACGCCGGCGGCGCGCGGACGTGTTGCACCTCCAGTGGCTCGCGGCGCCCGAGATCGACGTGCGCCTCTTTCGCCCGCACGTGCCGGCGGTGTTCACCGCCCACGACCTGCTGCCGCGACGTACGGCCGGACGAGCCGACCTGTGGCGCCGGCTGCTCGGGCGATTCGAGCGGGTCGTCGTGCACAGCGAGAGTGGCCGTGACGTGCTCGCCGGCGTCGGCGTCGACCCGAAGCGTCTGCGCGTCGTGCCGCACCCGGTGTTCCCGAGCGATCCGCGGCGCACCGACGATGGTCGCACGGTGCTCTGCTTCGGCGTCATCCGGCCGTACAAGGGTCTCGGCGACGCGATCGAGGCAGTACGGCAAGTGGGTGACGCGCGGCTGCTCGTCGCGGGCGACCCGCTCGAACCGCTCGATCGGTATCGGACGGCTGCCGCAGGACTCGACGTCGAGTGGCGGCTCGGATATCTGTCGCCGGAAGACGTCGACCGGGCGTTCGGAGACGCGACGATCGCGCTGTTTCCCTACAAGCCGGAGCTCGATCAGAGCGGCGCCCTGCTGCGCGCACTCGGCGCAGGCGTGCCGGCGGTCGCGTATGACGTCGGCGGTGTCGGGGAGCCTGTGCGCCGCTTCGGGGCCGGCCGCGTCGTTCCCGCCGGCGACGTCGAAGCCCTTGCCGCCGCAGTGCGTGAGCTGCTCGGCGATCCCGCCGCGCTCGAAGAAGCAAGGGCAGGTGCGAGGCGTGCGCGGGAAGAGCTGACCTGGGACGCGGCGGCCCGAGCGCACCTTGCGATCTACGAGGAGATCGCATGACGATTCCGCTCCCGCTCGTCACTGAGCGCTTGATCATCCGCCCGTTCGACGCCGAGGACAGGCCGGCGCTCGCGGCGCTCTATGCGGACCCCGAAGTGATGAGGTACATCCCGTATGGCGTCCTCGACGAGGCGGGCGTGGAACGTGTGCTCGCGAAATACGCGCGCGTCGAGGAGGAGTACGGCTTCACGGTCTGGGCTGTAGTCGAGCGGAGCACGGGCGCGTTGCTCGGCGATGTCGGCTTCGCCGTGCACGAGGCGACGGGCGAGCCCGAGGTGGGGTATTCGCTCGTCCGCTCCGCGTGGGGTCAGGGCTTCGCCTCCGAAGCGGCCGCAGCGTGTATTGCCGCGGCCTTCGAGCATCTCGAGGCGTCGCGCGTCGTGGCGGTCGTCGACGCTGAGAACGCGCCGTCCACACGCGTCGCGGAGCGGATCGGTATGCGGCGAGAGGGTCTCATCGATGCGCACGGTCGCCCACACATTCTGTTCGCGAAGGAGCGACCTTGATGTTCCGTCGCAAGCGCTTCGCCGACGTCATCGCTCGCCAGCTCGACGTCTTCGCCGAGGACGAGGCTCGCGGTTTGCTCGAGGAGGTCAGGGAGAAGAAGGAGGTCTACGATCGCGCCGACCGCGACGAGGCGGAAGAGATGTACGGCGACTACGTCGATGTCGTCGAGGCCGCCACCGAAGCGCTCGCCGAGATGCGCTACCGGTTCAGGAGCACCCTCGACGAACCGACCGGCGAGGAGTACGAAGAAGCATTCAACCGCGCCGTGAAGAAGCGCTGGCCCCACTTCGGATTGGAGATCGACAACCGGTGAGCGACGCGCGGATCGAGGACTATGCACTGATCGGCGACCTGCAGACCGCCGCACTCGTCGAGCGCGGCGGATCCATCGACTGGCTCTGCTTCCCGCGCTTCGACTCCGGTGCGTGCTTCGCCGGGCTGGTCGGAGACACCGACAACGGCCGCTGGCTGGTCGCACCGGTGGACGGCGGCACGACGCAGCGGCGGTATCTCCACGACACGTTCGTGCTCGAGACGACCTGGGAGTGCGAGGCGGGCTCGGTGCGCGTGCTCGACTTCATGCCGCCACGCGGGAAGGCGCCCGACGTCGTGCGCATCATCGAGGGTCTCAAGGGCAGCGTACGGATGCGTTCCGAGCTTGTGATCCGCTTCGACTACGGCAAGATCGTTCCCTGGGTGCGTCGCGCCGACGGGGCGCGCATCGCAATCGCCGGGCCGGACGGGCTCTGCTTCCGGACGCCCGCCCCAACGCGCGGAGAGAACATGCGCACGATCTCGGAGCTCATCGTCGAGGAGGGCGAACGTGTGCCGTTCGTCCTGACCTGGTTTCCCTCCCACGAGGATTGGCCGGCGGAGATCGACCCGGAGATCGCGCTCGCGGAGACGGAAAGCTTCTGGCGGGAATGGACCGACACCTGCAAGGTCGAGCTGCCACCCGAGACGGGCGACGTCGTCCGGCGCTCGCTGATGGTGCTGAAGGCCCTGACGTACGCGCCGACCGGTGGGATCGTCGCCGCACCGACGACGTCGTTGCCGGAATGGATCGGCGGCGTGCGCAACTGGGACTATCGCTACTGCTGGCTGCGCGATGCGACATTGACGCTGCTGGCGCTGCTCAACGGCGGCTACGTCGACGAAGCCGCACAGTGGCGGAGCTGGCTGCTGCGCGCGGTCGCCGGCGATCCTGCGGACATCCAGATCATGTACGGCGTTGGGGGCGAGCGCCGGCTGACGGAGTTCGAGGTGCCGTGGCTCTCCGGGTACGAGGGCTCGGCGCCCGTGCATGTCGGAAACGCAGCGAGCGACCAGATTCAGCTCGACGTCTTCGGCGAGCTGATGGACGCCCTCTATCAGGCCCGCGTGCACGGGCTCGCGAAGGAACGCTCCGCGTGGGCGCTCCAACGGGTGCTGCTCGACTACCTCGAGACGATCTGGAACGTTCCGGACAACGGGATCTGGGAGATCCGCGGCGAGCCGCAGCACTTCGTGCACTCGAAGGTCATGGCGTGGGTCGCATTCGATCGCGCCGTGCGAACCGTCGAGACGCAGGAGATGGATGGTCCCGTCGACCGCTGGCGGGCGCTTCGCGACGAGATCCACCGCGATGTGTGCGAGCGCGGGTTCGACCGCGACCTCGGGTCGTTCACGCAGTCGTACGGCTCGAAGGAGCTCGACGCGAGCCTGCTGCTGATTCCACTCGTCGGCTTCCTACCGGCGTCCGACCCACGGGTGCGTGGGACGATCGACGCGGTCGAACGAGGCCTGGTCGAGCACGGGCTCGTCCTGCGCTACCGCACGCACGAGTCGGGTGTCGACGGGCTGCCACCCGGAGAAGGCGTGTTCCTCCCGTGCTCGTTCTGGCTCGTCGACTGCCTCGAGCTTCTCGAGCGCCACGACGAGGCGCACGCGCTGTTCGAGCGTCTCGTCTCGCTCACGAACGACCTTGGCCTCATCTCCGAGGAGTACGACCCCGTTGCACGGCGCATGCTCGGGAACTTTCCGCAGGCGTTCACGCACCTCGCGCTCGTGAACTCCGCATTCAACGTCTTCCCGCACCTGCCGTCGCCGATGCTGCGGCGGCACGCGGGTCCTTAGCGCCTAGCGGCGCTGCTCCTCGCGCACCTCGACCACGCGATCGAGCTGATCGGCGATCGACAGCACTGCGTGCGTGAGCACCG
>DATEXK010000172.1:0-5369 GCA_035257065.1 Gaiellaceae bacterium
AAGTGGGATCACGATGAGGCGGAACGTCTGAAGCTCGGACGCACCGTCGACTCTGGCCGCATACATCAGCTCGTTGGGCAGGCTGAAGAAGAACGCCCGCAACACGAGGATGGCGAAGGGGATGGCGTACGTACCGTCGGCGATAACGAGCCCTAGGTACGAGTTCAACAAGTGCATCCAGTGGAAGACGATGAACAGGGAGGTCGCCAGGACGATGGAGGGGACGATCTGAGCCACGAGCAGGGAGCTGACGACGACGACCGTCACCCGCAGGCGGTACTTCGAAAGGGCATAAGCCGCCGGCACGGCCACGACCAGAGCCAGGAGTGTCGTCCCCAGGCCGACGATGAGGCTTGTCAGCACGTTGCCCGATTGCGCCCCGGTCACCGTTTCCGCGGTGTTTCCCGACGCGCCCTGGAGGACGGTTCGGTAGTTGTCCAGCGTCGCCGCGTGCGGCAGCCAATAGAACGTGCCGCTGAACAGCGTTTCGGTCGACTCGAACGAGCCGACGATGATCGAGTACACCGGGAACAGCATGATCACGAGGGCAGCGACCGCCGCGAGCGTGCAGAGCCATCGCCGGGCCCTCGACTTCTGCAGGCTGGTCATGCCTCTGCTCCCGCGCTGCGCCTCAACTGGCCCCGGCTGAGCAGCAGGTACAACGGCGAGCAGATCAGCGCCAGCACGAGCAGCACGTTGTTGAGTGCCGCGCCCTCGCCGAAGGAGAACACCTGGAACGAGAGGTTGTACGACCATGTCGTGATCAACTGCGTGGCGTTGGCCGGGCCCCCTCCGGTCACGCCGATCACGAGGTCGAATACCTTCACGGTGAACACGAACCCGAGGAGCAACGTGACCTCGATGACCGGCAGGATGATCGGCACGATGACGAGGCGGAGCCTTTGCCAAGGGCCGGCGCCGTCGATGAGAGCCGCTTCCTTGACCTCCACCGGCACGTCTTGGAGCGCGCTGTAGAGCAGGAGGGTGAAGAACGGCACCCCGAGCCAGATGTTGGCGACGAGGATCGTCCACATGGCCAGGTGCGGGTCGTTCAGCCATTGGATCGGGTGGTGGGCCAGGCCGACGTCAATGAGCAGCTGGTTGATCGCTCCACCTTCGGCCTGGAACATGAACCTGAAGATGACCCCGGTCACGATCAGAGGCAGGAGCCAGGGGACGATGATGAGCGAGCGCGCAAGCGTCCTCCCCGGGAACCGGAGGCTGAACAGCAGGGCGAGCGCAAAGCCGATAACGAACTGGCCGATGAGGGATCCGGCAGTGAATTCGAACGTGTGGACGATTGCCGCCCGGCTTGTCGGGTCATGAAGGACGAAGCGGTAATTGGCGAGCCCGGCGTACGGGGCGGTGAACTTGGCGATCGTCGCGGGAGACGTCTGCTCGAAGCTCAGCATCACGTTGTAGATGATGGGCAGGGCGAACGCGAAGAGCAGGTACGCGATCGCAGGGGTCAGGAAGAGCCAGCCCGCGAACTCGTGCCTCCTCCAACCAGACAGCCGTCGCGCACCTGCGCCGCCGGTCGTTGCCGGCGCCGGCGCAACGCCCGCCTGGGTCTTCATGTCCATCTGAGTCGCTCGCCTAGACATCGCTACGTGGCCGACAGGTCTCTCAACCCGCCCCCCTCACGCAGGTAGACCGGGATGCGCTCCAGCGGCGCAGCCGCGGTCACCCAACCGTTCTTCTCGACACGCTCCCCCGTCCAAGCGTCCAGCCACGACGCGCCCACGGGGAGGTACACGTCGCGTTCCCGCGCTCCGTATGCCGTCACCGGGGCCACCAGGACATCCGGGCCGAGCATGTACTGGTCGCTCACCTCCCACGCTGCTGCCTCCCCCGGGAACTCCAGGAAGAGCGCGCGCATGGGCGGGAGACCGGTGGCGCTGGCCGTGGCCATCTGGTCCATGACGTACGGGCGTATCCGCTCGCGCAATGCCAGCTGTTCGCGGATCAAGTCGTAGGCCTCCTCGCCGAAGGACCAGACTTCATTGGGAGCCCCTGTCTGGCCCGAGCCGACGAGGGGGCCCGGCTCGCGGACGCCGTGCAGCCTGAAGAGCGGGCAAAAAGCGCCGAACTGGAACCAGCGCACGACGAGTTCCCGGAAGTACGCCGTGGTCGGGTCGCCGTTCCTGAACCCGCCGATGTCGGTCGTCCACCACGGGATCGCCGAAATGCCCATGTTCAGGCCGGCCGGGACTTGTGCGGCCAGGGCCTCGAACGTGGACTCGATGTCGCCCGACCACACGGCCGCCCCGTAGCGCTGGCTGCCCGCCCAGGCGGACCGGCAAAGCAGCAGCACGTCGTCTTCGCCGCTCGCCCGCAGCCCCTCGTAGAAGCCCCGGGCATGCTCCCGGGGGTAGATGCCCTGCACCTCCGAGCCTTGGCCCATGAAGTACCGGGCGCCCTCAGCGTTGTCGGCGAGGATCTCCGGTTCGCATGCGTCGAGCCAGAACGCCCGGATGCCGTAGCGGCGATAGCCGTCGACGATCTTCTCCCAGACGTAGCGGCGAGCGTCGGGGTTGGTCGAGTCGTAGAAGCGCATGAAGGCCTGGCCGTCGGTGCCCTTGTCCCAGAACGCCATGTGAAGCGGCAGGCCCGCCGTGTTTCCGACCAGAAAGCCACGCCGGTCCATCTCCGCGTAGTTGCCGCTGTTGGGGTTGACCGTCGGCCAGACCGAGACCACGAGCTCGACTCCGAGCTCTCGCAGCTCGTCCACCATCGCCTGGGGATCGGGCCATTCTGCTGGGTCGAACCTCCACTCGCCCTGGCGCGTCCAGTGGAAGTAGTCGCAGACGATCACCGAGAGAGGCAGACCGCGGCGCTTGTACTCGCGGGCGACTTCGAGGAGCTCGTCCTGGTCCCGGTAGCGCAACTTGGACTGCCAGAACCCGGAGGCCCACTCCGGCAGCATGGGGGGCAACCCCGTTACCCGCGCATAGCGGCTGACGATGTCGGCCGGTGTGGGGCCCGTCGTCACCCAGTAGTCGATCTGCCGGGCTGCGTCTGCGGCCCACCTCGTGCGGTTGGCGCCGAGCTCGACGCGGCCCACCCCCGGCATGTTCCACAAGAGCCCATAGCCTCGGCTGGAAAGAGCGAACGGCACCGAGACTTCGGTATTGCGCTGGACGAGGTCGATGACGGCCCCCTTCTGGTCCAGCAGGCCATGCTGGTGCTGGCCGAGCCCGTAGAAGCGCTCCGCCGGGTAGGCGTCGAACGTGACTTCACAGCCGTAGAGGTCGCCTCCGCCCCGGCGGTAACGCCGCTGGGGGGGCGCTGTGAAATGGGGAACGCTCTCACCGAACAGCTCCTCGCCGTCCGCCCGGAGGAAACGCACCAGGGGCGGAAAGCCGACGAACCGCTCCTCATGGTTGTCGTACACCTCGACGACGAGGTCACCGTTGCGCATCCGCGCTCGGTCATCGCCGATCTCGACCTGGGCATCGGTGGCTCCGGCCTCGCCCAAGGCGCTGCCGGGCGTCTCTGTTATGGACGCGCCGAGAGTCGAGCGCACTCGAGCGCCGCTCTCCCCCCACGCGTCGACCTGGAGGACCTCACCGCCCTCGAGCACGGTGAAGCCGGTCTTGCTACCTATGAAAGTCGCCAATTCCCTCTCCCTTGCTTTCGGGCGCGGTTGCTCCGATCGCGTCTCCGGTCTCGGCGTCGAAGAAGTGGAGCCGGCGGACGTCGACGGCGAGCGCGACACGGTCCCCGGCCGCGACCGGCACGCGCGGGTCGACCCGCGCGACGCCTTCGGCCGCGGACGCACCCGCGATATCCCCGGACGCGTGCGTCACCGTCGGGTCTGGCGTCCACGCGCCGCCTCTGTCCCGGACCGTCCTCGCGTCCGTCGAGAAATGGACGAGCGATTCGTTGCCGAGGGCCTCGACGAGCTCGACGTGTGCTGCGAGCGTCGTCTCCCGGTCTGCGCTCCCGCCCTCGGCCACGGTCAGGTCCTCGGGACGGATCCCGACCACGAGCTTGCGAGCCTCGCCGGCGACCAAGCCGGGGCGACTCTGTCCGAGCTCGGCCGGAAGGGCGAGCCGCTGCGATCCGAGGGAGAGCACGAGTCCATGCGCAGGCCCCGAGACCGCGCCCTCGTACAGGTTCATCGGCGGTGAGCCGATGAACGAGGCGACGAACAGGTTCGCAGGGCTCTCGTAGAGCTCCTGCGGCACGGCCAGCTGCTGGAGCGTGCCGTCGCGGAGGACCGCGACCCGGTCACCCATCGTCATCGCCTCCGTCTGGTCGTGCGTGACGTAGAGGCTCGCGACTCCGAGACGCCGCTGGACGCGTAGGACCTCGCTCCGCATCTGCACGCGCAGGTTGGCGTCAAGGTTCGAGAGCGGCTCGTCCATGAGGAACGCGGCGGGCTCGCGGACGAGCGCCCTGCCCATGGCCACGCGCTGGCGCTGGCCGCCCGAGAGCTGGGAGGGCTTGCGCAGGGCGACCTCCGTGAGCCCCAGCACGTCGGCCGCCTCGCGTGCCTTCCGCTCGCGCTCGTGCTTCGAAACGCCTCGCACCCTGAAGGAGAAGGCGATGTTCTGGAGCACGTTCAGGTGCGGGTAGAGGGCGTAGTTCTGGAAGACCATCGCCACGTCCCGGTCGCGGGGCGAGAGGTCGTTGACGACCTTGCCGTCGAGGCGGATCGTCCCCGAGGTCACCTCCTCCAAGCCGGCGACCATCCGCAGCACGGTCGTCTTGCCGCAGCCCGACGGGCCGACGAGGACGACGAACTCTCCCTCGTCGACCAACAGGTCGAACCCGCTGACAGCCTCGACGCCGTTCGAAAAGACCTTCGTCACCTGTTCGAGAGACAGCGTCGCCAAGAAGCCTCCTTGTCAGTCGAACCTGGGAAGCCAGACGCGCATCGCGCCGTCTCCCCGGTTCGCCCACGCGAAGTACGGGACCGCGAGCAGCCGCGCCGGTGCGGCCGGGCCGTCCCGCGGGAGCTCACGAACGTCGGCGTACTCGATCTGCCTCCACCCGTCGAGGTCGCGGGCGACCCCTGCAACGGACACGGCCGGCATGCCGCCGAGCGGCGCCAGCGGACCGCTGTCGGCAGGCTCCGCCTCCGTCTGGAGCGCGACGTCGGCGAGGTTCGCGCCGGCCGGGAGGTCGCCCGCCTCGAAGCAGTAGACGACCGGCCCGCGCTCGAGGGCCAGGCAGCCGCGAACCGCGTCGATCCGCGGATTCGGCGCCGTGAGCCGGGGCGAGACGTCGAGCTCCAGCACGACGCGGTCGCCGGGGCGCCAGCGCCGCGTCAGCTCCGCGTATCCCGGCGCGACCGGCCGGCCGTCGACGACGGCGCCGCGCGCTCACCCCGGCACCCGGAGCGAGAGCGTCCACTCCGCGTC
>DATEXK010000173.1:0-2810 GCA_035257065.1 Gaiellaceae bacterium
CCGTCCCGAGGATGTGCATCGGGAAGAAGGTCAGGTTGAAGCCGACGAACGTCAGCCAGAAGTGCAGCTTGCCGAGACGCTCGTTGTACATGCGCCCCGTAATCTTCGGGAACCAGTAATAGATGCCGGCGAAGATCGTGAACACGGAGCCGCCGAAGAGCACATAGTGGATGTGCGCGACGATGAAGTATGTGTCGCTCATGTGGATGTCGATCGGCACCGAGCCGAGCATGACGCCGGACAGGCCGCCGATCACGAACATCGACAGGAAACCGAGCGCGAACAGCATCGGCGTCCTGAAGTGGAGCTTCCCCTCCCACAGCGTTGCAAGCCAGCTGAAGACCTTGATCCCCGTCGGCACCGCGATCAGCAGCGTCGTGATCATCATCGGCACGCGCAGCCACGGCGCCATGCCGCTGACGAACATGTGGTGGGCCCACACAGAGAACCCGAGCACGACGATCGCCATCAGCGAGAGCGCCATCAGCCGGTAGCCGAAGATCGGCTTCCGGCTGAACACGGATATGACCTCGCTCATGATCCCGAAGCCGGGCAGCATCATGATGTACACCGCCGGGTGCGAGTAGAACCAGAAGATGTGCTGATAGCCGAGCGGGTAGCCGCCGTTGTTCGGGTCGAAGAACGCGGTGTGCATCACGTGGTCGAACATCGAGAAGAACTGCGAGCCGGCGATGAACGGCGTCGCGACCACGACGAGGAGCGAGGTCGTGAAGTTCGCCCACACGAGCAGCGGCATGCGCCAGAACGTCATCCCCGGCGCGCGCATGGTGATGATCGTGACCAGGAAGTTGAGCGCGGTCATGATCGACGACGCTCCCGCCCACTGCACGCCCTGGTTGAAGAAGACCGCGCCGAGCGGCTCGTGCGTCGAGCAGAGCGGCACGTACCCGGTCCAGCCGCACGCGAACGCGCCGCCCGGGACGAGGAACGAGCTCAGCATCATGATCCCGGCGATCGGCAGCAGCCAGAACGAGAGCGCGTTGAGCCGCGGGAACGCCATGTCGGCGGCGCCGAGCATCAGCGGGACGACGAAGTTCGCGAGCCCGGCGAAGGCCGGGATCACGAACAGGAAGATCATCAGCGACGCGTGGACGGAGAAGAGGCCGTTGTACGTCTGCGGATCGACGTACTGCATGCCCGGCTTTGCGAGCTCGGCGCGGACGAGTAGGGCGAGCATCCCGCCGATGACGAAGAACACGACCGTCGTCACGAGGTACTGGACGCCGATCACCTTGTGGTCGGTGTTGACCTTGAAGTAGTCCTTCCACGACGTCGCGCCGTGACTCGAGTGGTCGTCGGGGCGCGTCGGCGAGCCGATCGCGTAGCGGGCCCAGTAGTCGAACGCGCCGATCCCGGCGAGGAAGCCGAGCGGCGCACAGACGAGGATCGAGACGAGCACGATCGGCGTCCACTTGTAGAGCGGCTGATAGTCACCCCACGCGCGGAGCCCGACCGTGAGGCCGAACCCGAACGCCCCGAAGAGGGCGGTCATCCACAGCGCGCGGATCCACCCCGCACCGAGCAGGTAGTGCCGGATCCCGCCGCTGCGCGGGCTCACGTGGTGGTCGACCGTCGTTGCCGTCACCTTCTCGGACTCACCCCTTCTTGCTCGAGCTGATCAGATACTGGACAAGCGAGTCCAGCTCCTGCTTGGAAAGCGCCTTGCCGAACGTCTGTGGCATCACGCTCTTCGGGTATCCCTTCTCGACGTACGCGTTCGGGTCGACGATCGACTGACGGATGAAGTCTGCAAGCGGCTTGCCGGCGGTCTTCGCATACGTGGGCAGCTTGCCGAGGTCGGGGCCGGTCGTGGCCGTCGCGCCGGCAGCTGCCAGCGTGTGGCAGGCGCCGCACTGGTTGTTCTTGAAGACCGCAGCGCCGGCGACGCCGGCGCTGGGCGACGTGACCGCGGTCGACTGGCTGTGGAGCCATTTGTCGAACGCGGCCGGGCTCATCACGATCGCCTGCGTCCGCATCACCGAGTGGCCGAGGCCACAGAGCTCGGTACAGATCACAGGGAAGGTTCCGAGCCGGTTCGGTGTGATGTGGAGGTGCGTCGCGATCCCCGGCACGGCGTCCTCCTTCTGCGAGAACTCCGGCACCCAGAACGAGTGGATCACGTCTTTTGCAGTGAAGGTGAGGAGCACCGAGCGGTCCTTCGGTAGTCGCAGGACGCCGCTCGTGAGGCCCTTCGCATCGGGGTAGCTGAAGCTCCACGCGAATTGCTGCGCCGTCACGTTGACGCGCAGGACGTTTGCGCCCACCGCGTCGTTTCGGGAGAGCACGATCGCGCTGACGATCCCGATCGACGTCACGAGGAGCGTGGGAATGAGCGTCCAGACGATCTCGAGATTGGTGTGGCCGTGAATCGGCGGTCCGTCCGAGTCGTCGCCGGGCGCCGCCCGGAAGTGGATGATCGAGTACGTCATCACCGCGATCACGACGGCGAAGACGACGATGCAGATGATGATCACGAACCAAAAGAGCGGGTCGATGCGATCCGCTTCTTTCGAGGCGGGCTTCGGGAGCCAAGGAAGGGCAAGCGCAACTGCCGCGGCGATTCCGCCGGCGACAATCCCAATCCCGATCAGTGACGCGATGGAGCCCCTGCGCATCCGGCCGAGAGCCTAAACGAAACGCCTCCGGCCGTACACCGCGAACCGCACCCGATTGCCCGGCTTCGGCGTTGTCTTCCTGTGACCCTTCGGAAGACCGAGGGGCCGATTCTTCCCTGCACCACCAAATCAAAGGAGACGCAATGGGTCTCGGAGTCGGCATCTTTCTCTCCG
>DATEXK010000174.1:0-11166 GCA_035257065.1 Gaiellaceae bacterium
TATGCCGCGCTCGGCACGCAGAGCCCGCAAGTGCGGCGCAGACGGTCGGGCTAGCCGCGTAACGCGTACAGAACGCCGTCGCCGCCGACGGCGAAGAGCTCGCCGTTCGCGTCCTCGCCGAACGACGTGAGGCTTGCGATCTTCCCGACGACGGCAGGCGCCGACGCCCGGCCCTTGCCGGCCTTGAAGCTCCAGACGGTTCCGCTGCAGTAGTCGCCGAAGAAATAGAGCCCGGCGGCAGAGGGAACGCTCGAGCCGCGGTAGACGTACCCGCCGGTGATCGAGCAACCGTCGGAATGCGAGTAGACCCACTGCGGCGAGACGGCGTCGCCCTTGCGCACGTACGGCTTACTCGGGTCGTACGTCGACCGTCCTTCGTAGCGGCTCCAGCCGTAGTTGGCGAGCTTCCCGAGCCGCGCCGCCGCGCGATAGTCGACCTCTTCCCATCGGTCCTGGCCGACGTCGCCGATCCAGAGGTCGCCGGTCGTCCGGTCGAACGAGAACCGCCAGGGGTTCCGCACGCCGTAGCCGACGATCTGCCAGGCGGAGCCCGCGCGCGTCGGGTTGATCCGCAGCAGCTTGCCAAGGCGCGACTTGAGGTTCTGCGCGCGATTCGCCGGATCGCCGCCCGAGCCGCCGTCGCCCATGCCGACATAGAGGTAGCCCGACTTGTCGAACTGCAGCAGGCCGCCGTTGTGGTTCGCGTACGGCTGGTGGACGAAGAGGAGCTGCCGCGCGCTGCCGGGTAGACCGACGCCGTTCGACGACTTGAACTCGACGACCCGCGTGTCGCCGTTCAGGTCGGTGTAGTCGACGTAGAAGCGGTGGTTCTGCGCGTAGTCCGGATGGAACGCGACCGAGAGCAGCCCCTGCTCTCCACCGCTGCGAACCCGGCTGCGGATGTCGAGGAAGGTACCCGTCACCTGGCCGCCCGTCACGGTCTTGATCGTGCCCTGTTGCTCGACGACGTAGAGCGTCGAGGGATCGCCGGGCGCCGAGGCGATGTCGACGGGCGACGAGAAGCCGCTTGCAACCTGCTGGAACGAGAGCGCGTGCGCCGCGTCGCGGCCGCTGGACGCCGCGCCCACCCAGAGGCCGAGCGCGAGCGCGACCAGCGAGACCGCGAGAAGCGCAAGGCGGTTCTTGCTCATGAAGACGGCGACACCGGTCACAAGATCAAGGGAGACGCCACACGTCGAGCACGCCGGTCGTCGCGTGATCGTTTGCGTTTCCCTCGGGGAGCGCGACGCGTCCGTCTGCGACGATCGGGCTGTTCCAGTGGCCGGACCCGGCGTCCAGACGCGTCACCAGCGCGCCCGTGGTCGGCCGGTAGACGTTCAGCCCGCCGCCCGGCGAATACACCCAGAGGAGGCCACCCGCGACGACCGGGCTCGTCCCGCCCGTTCCGTTGTGCCAGGCGACCCGGAGGTGGCCGTTCTTGAAGACGTAGCCGGCCGTGCCGCCGTTGTCGCCGGCGAACATCCACGTCGACGTCGAATGCCAGACCGCCGGCGCCGTGAAGAGGTCAGTGCCCGACGGCGTGCGGACCGTCTGCAGCTCACCCCCCTTGTGCGGCGCGGCGCCCTGCAGTCGCTGGCGGCTGAGCAAGCGGATGATCCCGTCCTTGCCGCCCTGCGCCACGAAGCCCGGGCCGAGGATGACCGGCGACGTCGAGCCGAGATCGGCATCGCTGGAGTTGAGATCGGCGGTGTTCGAGGGCGTGTAGTTGCCGATCAGCTTCGTCGCACTCGAGTTGAGCACGAGGACCGCGTCACCCCAGTTCGTGTGTCCGTCCCACGGCGCATTGCCGGTCGCGACGAGAAGATCGCCGCTCTCGGGGTCGACGACGGCTCCTGCGCGCCCCCAGATCGCCGAGTCGCTCGCGGGACAGCTCGCGGGGTCGATGAGCGCATGGCGGTTGCTGCAGAGGGAATTCCAGATCTGAAGCACCTTTCCACTCGCCGGGTCGATCACGGCGACGTGTCCCTGATACGGCGGCGCGTCGCCGAAGTAACCGCCCGTCGTCGCGATCACATGGCCGTTCGCGTAATTGAGCGAGGCGGCGATCTTCTCGTGCGAAGGGAGCTTCGTGATCGTCGCGCTCCAGAGCGGATGACCGTCGGAGACTGCGAGCTTGTAGATCTTCCCGTCGGGCGATGCGGCGTAGATCGAGGCGCGGCCCGGATCGGCGACCGGAGTCGCCGTCGTGATCTGCCCGCTGCCTGCCCAGGACGAGTATCCGGGCGGAGTGAAGCGCCAGAGCACGCTGCCGGTCGCAGCGTCGACCGCAATGGTCTTGCCGTACGTGGTCGTGACGAAGAAGACATCGTGGGTCCCACCGGCCGCCTGCACTCCGTGGAGATAGATGGCCGACGAGTCCACCGTTCCATCGAGCTGGACCTGCTGCCGCTTCAGACCTTTCACGTTCGCTGCCGTGATCCCCGTGGCGAACGTCGGCGCACTGCTGCGAGCAGCCGACCAGCCGAAGCGCGTCCAGTCGCTGCCGGTCGCCGCCCGCGGAGCGCCGGCGGCTGAGCCGCCCCAGAGGCCGAGGCCGAGCGCGCTCCCTGCGGCGGCGAGCACGGCAACGCGCTTCTTGCTCACGACACTAGAGACGCCGGCCACCGCAGAAAGCTTGCTCATAGCTAGCTAGCGATTCAACAAAACCCGGCGCAGCTCGTCTTCCTTGCCGGGCTGGAGGATCGCGAGCACCTGGTCGCCGGCCTGCAGCGTCGTCGACCCCACCGCGATCTCCGCCAGGCCGTCGCGCATCACCGAGATCAACCGTGCGCCTTCGGGCAGCTCGAGCCCTTCGACACGCTTGCCCGCCACCGGCGAGTCCCTGTCGATCTGCACCTCGACGATCTCGAGGTTCTCCTTGCGCAACTCCAGCAGGTGGATGAGATCGTGCTCCGGCACCTCGTGCTCGACGAGGGCCATGATGCTCGACGTTGCGCAGATCGTCGGCGAGATGCCGAGCAGGTCGAAGTGCGCCTGGTTGCGCGGATCGTTGACACGCGCGATCACCTTCGGGACGCCGTACTTCTCCTTCGCCAGCTGGCAGATGACCATGTTGTCCTCGTCGTCGCCGGTCAGCGCGAGCACGATGTCGGGCGGGCGGGTGATGCCGGCCCGCTCGAGCACGAAGAGCTCGGTCGCGTCGCCGCGCTGCACCTGGTGCTCGAACTCGTCCTCGAGGCGCTCGAAGCGGTCGCGGCGCTGCTCGATGAGCGTCACCTCCTGGCCGACTCGAAGGAGCGAGCGAGCGACGTTTGCGCCGACCTTGCCGCCGCCGGCGACGATCACGTACATCAGTGCCCCTCCAGTGAATGCATTTGCTCGGGCCGCACTAGAGAACCTTGACCCGAGGGACGTCGCACGTGCGCACGGTCTCCATGAGGGCGTCAATCGCGGTCGATGTCGGGCACACGACGCGCATGCCGCGCGCGGCGTAGAAGTCAGCACGTGCCGGGTCGAGCAGGCGCACGACGACGCACGGCACGTCGAACCGCTTCTGGGCGACCTGGCCGACGACGAGGTTCGTGTTGTCGCCGTCCGTGGCCGCGACGACCGCGTCGGCCTCCTCGATGCCGGCCTCGCGCAGCAGATCGGTGTCCATGCCGTGCCCTACGACGAACGTGCCCGGCCAGGACTCACCGAGCCGGGAGAGGGCGTCCTCGTTCTCGTCGACGACCACCACGTCCCAGCCCTCCTTGTGGAGGTTGAGCGCGATCGAGGACCCGACCCTCCCGCAACCGATGACGAGCGCTTTCATGGCCGACGCAGCCTAGCGCGGTTGGTTATGTCGGGGTCTCCCCGAGCACGGCCTGCGGGAAGGCCACAATCAGCACCTCGGCCGAAGCCATCCGCAGGACGTACTCCACCGTCGGTGAGAAGAACCGGGATTGCCTCCTCCAGCGCGGGGACGAGCCGAGCACGATCAGGTCGGCGCCGGTCTCGGCCGCGGCCTCGACGATCGCATCGCCGATCGAGCGGGCTCGTACGATGCGACCCACCACGGGGACGTCGTTCTCGGCCCCGAGCGCCTGCGCCTCCGCGATCGATGCGGCTGCCTGCTCCTCGACGTCGGCCAGAGGCGCGTCGAACGGCAGGTCGAGCGGCACCCTGATCACGAACAGCGTCTCGACCGCTGCGTTGCGCTCCTGAGCGAGCTTCACGGCGGTCGCCACCGTCTCCTTCCCGATCTGGCCGAGCTTCATCGGCACGAGGATCTTCGAGAACTCCGCCTCGGGCAGCTCGTGATCGCCCGCGGCGGTGACGTGCTCGAACAGGCCGATGCCGCGGCTGCGGCGCACGAGCAGGTAGACGACGAGGCCGCCCAACAGCCAGGCGGGACCACCGTAGCGAGCGCCGATGTGCGTCACCATCGCCGCGACGAAGACGGCGAGCGTGGCGAGCGCGCCCACCACGGATGGGAGCGGGATCGTCGCGCCCGCCACGCGGATCCCCAACGGCACGCGGAAGGGCCGGCGGAGCTCCGGTTGTGTCACACGCAGCTTGATCACCGCGAGCTGCGCCGCAGTGAACGCGAGGAGGACGCCGAAGCTGAAGAGGCTGGCGAGGAACGTCACCTCGTGGCTCAAGAACGACGTCCCCACGATGAGGCCGATCGCGATCCCCGACGCGGCGAAGACCGAGGCCGGCGCGACAAGCGTGCGCCGGTGCAGGCGGCTGAAGGCACGAGGGAGCTGGCCGTGCGCGCCGAGCGAATACGCGAGCCTGCCGAAGCCCGAGATCGAGGTCGTGGCCGCAGCGAGCAGGACGAGCGCGCCGGTCAGGCCGACGTAGACCCGCAGCACGCGTCCGAACCAGTGCGGCAGGTGCGCCTGAAGCGCGGCAACGATGCCCATGATCGGCGAGCGCAGCCACTCGGTGCCGAGTGCAGTCGTCCCGTGCGGCGCGGGGAAGGCGGAAAGGCCGACGAGCGCGATCAGCACGTAGACGACCACGACGCAGCCGATCGCGCTGAACAAGCTGCGCGGCAGATCGCGCCCCGGCCAGCGGACCTCCTCAGCGTAGTTCGCAACCGTCTCGAGGCCCGTGTACGCCAGCATCGCGAGCGGGAGCGCGAAGGCGAGCTCGTGCCACGTCGGCGACGTGCCGAGCGACAGTCCCCGGCCCAGTGCGCTGCCTGAGAAGAGCAGCGCGAAGCCGAGCACGACGAGCAGCACCTGTGTGACGAGGTCGAGCAGCGGCACCGCAAACCCGAAGCTGTAGAGCCTCGTGCGGCGCGCCAGCCGTGACAATCCAAGCAGGGCAATCAGCACGCACGCCGTGATCACGTCGCCGGGGCGGCGCGCGATCGCATCGATGCCCAGCGCGAGCCCGAGGTAATGCGGGAAGAACAGCGCCGACAACGCGATCACGATCAGGTAGTCGAGGAAGAGCACCCACCCGGTGAGGAAGCCGGCGAAGTCGTTGAACGCAACCCGGACGAACGTGGCTGCGCCGCCGGTCGCGCGGATCGCAGCCGTCCCCTCGGCATACGAGAGCGCGATGACCAGAAACAAGAGGCCGATGACGCCGAGCACCGCCGGCGTGAGGCCGAGCGCGTGCAGGGCGATGATCCCGAGAGCGAAGTAGATCGACGAGGCGATCTCGCCGTACGCGACTGAGGCGAGCGCGGGAGCATCGAGGACCCGTTGCAGACGCGGGAGCTTGCGGGCCATGCGGGGGAGACTAAGGCACTACCGGCGGTGCAGGAGATAGAGACGGCCGGCACCGAGCGCGACGAACAGGCCGCCGAAGAGATACCCGGCGCTGCCGCCGCGGGAGACAGTGCGGACGAGGATCGCCACGCCGAGCCCGATCGCGAGCAGCCCGAAGACGAGCACCGAGCGGGCGTAGAGCACCCTCACGCCGCCGCCTTCCCGGTAGCGACCATCACCCTGCGGGGGGCGTGCCTAGACGCGACGGCCACCGCGTCGGCGAAGATCGCCCCGCGTCCGGCAGCGACGCGCGGACTCTGGACCGTCCGGCGTAAGGCCCCGTCGCGATCATGACGCGGCAGGGCGCATCCCGCAGGATCTGGAGAATCTCCTGGGGGAAGGGCCGGCGAAAGCCGTGCCGCGACGTGACCGGGGCGCCGACGACGACGAGCTCGGCCCGGTGGTCCCGCGCGACGTCGGCGAGCTCCCGGCCGAGGCCGCCGACACGGGTGCGGATGAGCCGCCGGCGCGGCCGGACACCGTACGAGTCGGCGATCGCGCCGGCATGATCGAGCCGCTCCCGCAGCTCTCGCACCTCGGCGTCGAAGTGGGCGTCGAGCGGCAGCTCCTGCTCGATGAGCAGCGGCGCAACCAGGACGACGCGGGCACGGCTGTCCGCAGCGAGGCGGCAGGCGAGGTCGAGCGCGTGCTCCGTCTCCTCCTGGCCGAGCAGCGGCACGACGATGCTCCGGTAGCCGACCGAGGCCGTCCTCCGGGCCAGGCGCCGCAGGCGGCGCTTGAAGGCTTTGAAATCGGGACGCCTCATCGCAGCAGCTGGTAGGGGACGCTCGCGAGGATCACCTGCGGCTCGAACAGGAGCAGCCGCTTGATATAGAGCGCCCGCTGGTTGTGCAGGACACGCCGGAACCCACGCGTCACGACCTCGGGCAGCAGGACGAGCACCGCCGTCTCTTCCTCCATCGTGAGCTCGTGCAGGTACTGGAGCAGCGGGCCGCCGATGTCACGGTAGGGGGCCTCGTCCACCTCGAGCGGAATCCGCGGCCCGTGCGACGACCAGTTGAGGCGGATGGCGCGCGCGTCCTGAGAGCTGAAGGCGAAATGCACTGCGCGCGTGTCGGGGATCCCGAGCGCCGTCGCATAGTTGACCGCCCGCATCGACGCGGCGTCGACGCCGGAGACGAGGACACGCACCAACAGCCGCTTCGGCATGGAGCCGTCCCGTCCCCGCACCGCCGAGACGTCGGCGATGACGACGCCCGGCTCCGACAGCAGCCGGAACTTGAGGGCAAGCTCGCGCGCGTTCCGCGCCTGTGCGAACAGCGACTCCGCGTCGAACAGCTCAGGAACGACCACGGTCACGAAGTCCGATTCCCCGCGCGGCAGCCGCCAGACCTGCTCGAGCACTCCCTCGGCGAGTCCGAGACGGCCGTCGAGCACTTCGAGTAGCGGCTCCCCGCCGGCGTGGCGGAACCAGCGCGGCCGGATTCCCGGATCGGATCCGGACAGCGGTACGTGCAGCGCGCGGAAGCCTTCGGGCGAGATCTCGCGTGCGAGCCAGAGCGCGCGGTCGAGCGCCGGGTCGAGAGACTCGACGAGCACGAGCGTCGTGTTTCGCGCCGGCGGCGCAGCGACGACCGCAGCCGCACCCGCCTCGAGCCTGCGGGCGACGCGCGCGTAGTGCCGCCGCACGCCGTAGAAGCCCGTGATCATCAGCGGGATCGCGACGATCACCATCCACGCTCCCTCGGTGAACTTCGTCAGCACGACGACGACCATCACGACGAACGTGCAGGCCGCCCCGATTCCGTTGATCGGCGCCCGCCAGTGCCAGCCGTCGCCGTGCGTGCGCAGCCAGTAGCGGACCATCCCGGCCTGCGAGAGCGTGAATGCCGTGAACACGCCGACGACGTAGAGGTGGATCAGGTTGTTGACGTTGGCGTGATAGATCCAGATCAGGAGCGCAGCGGCTCCGGCGAGGACGACGACGCCGTTCGAGAACACGAGCCGGTCGCCGAGGTTGGTGAACTGGCGGGCGATGAAGCGGTCGTGCGCGAGCAGTGCAGAGAGCCGCGGGAAACCCTGGAACGACGTGTTCGCCGCGAGGATGAGCACGGCGAACGTGAAGATCTGGACGACCCAGAACATCCACGACGCGGCGCTCCCCGCCGGGAAGACTGCACGCGCGACCTGCGAGACGACCGAGACCGTGGCACTCGGCCTCGCGTGCGAGCGCACGGCGAGGTACGAGACGCCGACGAACATCGTGATCGCGACGATCGCAAGCGCCCCGAGCGTCCGCGCGGCATTCTTCGCCTGCGGGTGCTTGAAGGCGTTGACGCCGTTCGCGATCGCCTCGACCCCGGTGAGCGCGCTTGCTCCGGAGGCGAACGCTCTCAGCACCAGGAAGATGCCGAGCGCCCCGGTTCCGGCTGCGAGCGGATGCGGCGCCACCGCCTGAGGACAGGTTGAGGTGGCGCACTTGAAGAGACCGGTCCCGACCGCGGCGAACATCGCGATGATGAAGAGGTAGGTCGGGAGTGCAAACGTGAAGCCGGACTCGCGTACGCCGCGCAGGTTCACGAACGTGATCAGCAGCACGGCCCCGAGCGACAGCTCGGTGTTGTAGTGGTCGAGCGAGGTCACGGCTGATGTGATTGCGAGCACCCCGCTCGATACGGAGACGGCGACCGTCAGCACGTAGTCGATGAGGAGAGCGGCCGCGGCGACGAGGCTCGGCAGCGTGCCGAGGTTCTCGCGGGCCACGATGTACGCGCCGCCGGAAGTCTCGTACGCGCGCACGGTCTGGCGGTACGAGGCGATCACGATTCCCATCAGGACTGCGACGGCAATCGAGATCGGCAGCGCCACGTGCAGCTCGACGAGCCCGGCGCCGAGCAGGACGACCATCGCGGCCTCGGTCGCGTACGCGACGGACGAGATCGCGTCGGCCGCGAAGATCGGCAGGGCGAGCGAGACCGGGAGGAGCTCGTCCTCGAGCTGCCCGCTCGTCATCGGCCGGCCGACGAAGTGGCGCCGGGCCCGGCGCGGCGGCTGAACCGCCTCGCTCACCGATCCAACCCGTTGACGAACAGCTCTCCGCACGCCGATGCGCCCCGCCTCATGGCGGCAACCGTAGAGGGTCAGGCGGCTGGGTGCCGCGGGTGCGTCCGCTAGCTCCCCAGGACGAGCGCGTCGTACCGGCGCTGGACGTCGGCCCGGTCCGCCTCCTCGGGCACCGACTCGCGGCTCGCCCGCAGGATCATCGCCGCCTGTTCGAGCAGGACTTGCTGCTGCTCCTCAGTGGTCGCGTAGTCCTTGATCTTCGTCAGCGCCTCGAGCTGGCGGATCATCACCGCAGGCATCCCGCGGCCGGCCTGGCGGATCTTCTCGAACGCCCGCTGGACGAGGCGGCTGTAGCTCAACTCCGCCGAGATCACGCGGACGTAGCCGGCGCCGTCGCGGTGGACGGTCGTCGGGTTCCAGCGCAGGGCGATCTTGCAGAGGCCGTCGCCGAGCCAGTCGATGCAGGTGATTGCGGTGAAGGTGTCGTTCACCGCCGGCGAGAGGGCCCGGATCGCGATCTCGACGAGCTGATCGATCGCGAATGCCAGGTCCTGCGTCAGCGTCCTGTGCGGCCCGATGAAATGGGCACGGTCCAGGCTGCGGGCAATGTCGGGCGCAGCCTCCGCCGGTAGGACGGTGGCCAGCGGATGACCTTCGACGACGAAGTGGCCCGGCCTGTGCAGCAGGCGAATGACGGCCGACTTCCTGGCGGCGATCTCGACGAGGGTGTCATACCGTACGAACTGCAGGTAGCCGCTCTTTGCGGTATGGACGACGCCGCCGGACTCCGCCATCCGGAACGACAGCTCCGAGACGGATAGCCCTCTTTCGGCGACCGCGCCGTGCACGCGTCCCGACGCAACCTCCGCGTCGATCGCCTTCGAGAGATCGCCGGCGATGCTGGCGATCACTTGCGGCAACTGGATCGACTTCGCGGTGTGATGGATGAAGAAGATGAGCACTGCGAGATCGAGGACGACCAGCCCCAACGTCACGGTGATCGAGAGGTGAGGGACGAAATTGCCGTGACTCGACGGACTGATCGAGACGAGCGCCAGGATCGCGTACACGAAGGTCGCCACGAACGTGCCGAGCGTGAACTGCGTGCCCCGGTCGCGGATGAAGTTCCGCAGCATCCGCGGCCCGAACTGCGTCGACGCAAGCGTAAGGGTGACGATCGTGATCGAGAAGACGACGCCGACGACGGTGATCACGGCGGCCGCAAGCGCGGCCAGGATCTGCCTTGCTGAGTCGGCGGTGCCGCTGATCATCCAAGTGGGCAGCGACAGGTCGCCGTTGTAGGCGGCTCGGTCAAGGGCGTAGGTGCCCACGAAGAGCCCGATCGCGAGGACAACCTCGAGCGTGGGGACCGCCCAGAGATTCGTGCGCAACGCTTCCCGGCGCCACTCCGCGGAGCGAGGGAACACGCGCATCATGCGGGACCAGGGCGGGTAGCTGTCGGCAACGAGAGGTGAGGGGTGCGCATCGGGCGATTCAGAGGCAGGCAAAACAGCGCCGACCAGGCTTCCCGGCTCACCTGCCACCCATCGTACCGGCCGCCACGAATGGAGGCGACGACATTGCTCTGCGACGCCGATTGCGAAGTGCCTGGCGTCGCCTCCGGCGGTTACGCCACGCGGCGCGGGGGGTGGATCCGCGGCGGCGCAGTGGGCGTCGGCTTCAGCACGAGCGTCTCCGACGGCGCGTGCAAGAGCAGCCACGCGAGCTCTTTCTCGGTAAAGGTACCGCGTCCGCTCGCGGGGGCCGGCGCGACGATGCGGTCGAATCGCTCGACCTCCCAGAGCTTGCGCAGCGCGTGCGTCGCCGTCCGTCCCTTCTCGATGCGCGCGTCGACCGGCACGCCCGCGCGCAGCGCTGCATGCTCGACGGCTTCGAGCAGCGGCATCGCGATCTTCACCTCGTCGCGGAGCGGCGCGTCCTCGGCGTAGCGCAGCGGCACGACGAGCAGGTAGGCGGTGACGAGCTCTGCTCCCTCCGCCTTCGCGATTCGAATCGCCGCACCGAGCACCGTCGGGTCGAGGCGACCCGTGAACGGAACGAGGATCCGAGGCGCGCCCGCCGGCGCAGCCAGCCGCTTCGGAGGTCGCCGTCGAAGCAACGCGGCGGCGAACGCGACGAGCAGGACCGCGATCACGGCGAGCAGTGCGAGATCGAGCATCGTCATGAGAGCGCCTCCGGCCTGTCCACGCGATTCGCGACGACGCGGATGTCGACGCCCGGAAGCTCGCGGACGAGTGCCGAGACGAGCGAACCGTGAAGAATCTCCCGCCGCCTACTCTCGTCCGGCGTCCCGACGAAGACGTACGTGGATCCGCGCTCGTAGACGGTACGGCGCACGGTGGCGACGAGATCGTCGCTCTCGATCTCGAGGAAGTGCGCACCGAGGACGATG
>DATEXK010000175.1:0-3791 GCA_035257065.1 Gaiellaceae bacterium
GCCTACTCGTGGCCCTTCAGGCCGTTCGACCAGCAGCACCCGATTCGCGGCTTCTTCGGCGATCCGCGCACGGTGTACGAAAACGGCATCCTGTCCGGCGCGTTCGAAGGCCCCGGCTTCTTCTCGTTCCACCAGGGAATCGACATCTCCGCGCCCGACGGCACGCCCATCTACCCGTCGGAGGATGGGACGGCGCACTACATCGGCTCGGCCACGCTGAACATCGTCACCGACCACAACGTCGTCTTCCAGTACTTCCACATCGTCACGGTCGTCGGCGAGGGACAGCAAGTGGTCGCGCGCAAGACGATCCTCGGCTACGTGCAGCCGCCGTTCGGTCACGTCCACATCTCGGAGATCGACGGCACGCAGGTGGTCAACCCGTTGCAGCCCGGGCACCTGGCGCCGTATCACGACTACACGAAGCCGGTCATCCGCGACATCGTGATCCGTGATCAGACGGGCGACGTGCAAACCCCACTCGGGCTGTGCGGCCGCATCGAGTTCGACGTCGACGCCTACGACACTCCCCCGGTCGCGGTGCCCGGAAAATTCGACGGGCTGCCGGTCGCACCGTCGCTCGTGCAGTGGACCGTGACGAACCTCCGCGGAACGGCCGTCGTGCCCTGGCGTACCGCCGCCGACTTCCGGACGACCCTGCCGACGAATGCCCACTTCTGGGATACCTATGCGAAGGGCACGTATCAGAATGCGCCGCGCTTCGGACGCGAGCAGTACACGTCGATGGACGGGCGCTTCCTCTTCCAGCTCGCCGGCAACTACGACACGACCGCGATCCCGAACGGGGTCTACGTCATGACGGTGCTCGTCGGTGACGGCCACGGCCACAAGACGCTCGACGCGGAGCGCTTCTCAGTGCTCAACGCACGGAGCGGCGTCTGTCCCGGCTCGCTCGCCGCACCTCCCGGCACGGAGCCGCCGCCGGACGAGCCGCCCGTAACGCCTTGACTAAGGCAGCCCGAGCTCCGACCTGTACGCGCGGCGGTAGATGTCCTTCAACCGCTCGACCCGGGAGACGTAGGCCCGCGTCTCGGAGAACTGGATGTCCTCTCCCTTGCTGCGCCAGTCGTCGACGTTCGCCTGGCCGGCGTTGTACGCCGCCAGCGCGAGCCGCTCGTCGTGGTACTTGTCGAGCAGGTGGCGCAGATACCAGGAGCCGTAGCGCACGTTGATCTCGGGGTTATCGAGGTCGGCGAGCACGAAATCGTTGCCACCCGTGTGGATTGCGATCCCCTTCGCTGTCGCCGGCTGCAACTGCATGAGGCCGATCGCACCCGTGCTCGAGCGCGCGCTCGCATTGAACTTGCTCTCCTGCTCGATCACGGCGGCGAGCAGGGCGGGATTCAAGCGGTAGTGCTGCGCGTGGCCGCGCACGATCGCCTGGTAGCGAAGCGGGTACCAGATGCGCGCCCACCACGCCGGCTCGGTGCGCTGCAGATAGGTGAACGCGCCGATCGCCGCCGCGGCGATCGCGCCAAGGAGCACGATCCGCCTCAGGGCGACGATGTGAGCTCCTTGACGACACCGTCGACGAACGCGTCGAGCTCCGCCGGCGAGCCGTCGTTGACGTAGGCGAAATCCGCCCGCTGCAGCTTCTCCTCGTCCGGGATCAACCGCGCCTCGCGGTCGGCGAACACGCCGCGCCGTGCTTCACGCACGGACAGCGGCGCTGTGAGAGCGACGACCTTGTCGTAGGCCTTCTCGCTGCCGGTCTCGTACAGGAGCGGGATCTCGACGACGGCCAGCGCCGGGGCGTCGGGGCGAGCGGCGACTTCGTCGAACCACTGCTCGTGCATCCGCCGAACGCGGGGATGCAGCACGCTCTCGAGCCAGTTCAGCTCGGAGCGGTCGGCGAACACGATTGCCGCGATCGCCGCGCGATCGACCTCACCGTCGGCGGCGAAGACGGCCTCGCCCCAGCGCGTGCGCAGCTCCGACTTGAGCCTCTCGTCCTCGCGGTAGACGCGGTGCACCAGCTCGTCTGCCGACGAGACGGCGGCGCCACGGCGGGCGAACGCCGCGAGCGCCTCAGTCTTGCCGGCCGCGATACCCCCGGTGATCGCGACCGCGAGCGGCCGCCGCCCCACTATTCGGGAGCGGACTCGTCCGAGCCGAGCGCAGCATCGGCACCTGCGTCAGGCTCGTCCGTGGAGGACGCCACGGGTTGCTCGACGGTCGTCGCCTCCGGCTCCGGCGCAAGCTCGGCCTCGACCTCGACCTCGGGAGCTTCGACCGCTGCCTCAGGAACCTCGACCTCGGCTTCGACAGCCGCCGACGAAACGACGCCCACGACCAGCGCCTCCCCTGCAGGCTCGTCCGAGAAGACGTCCTCCGACAGGTCGATCGACGGCGGCACGGCCTCTTCGCCCGGTCCGGGCTGGATGGGCATGCCGTCCTCGACGCGCTTGAGCGAGAGCGACAAGCGCCGCCGTTCTGCGTCGACCTCGAGAATGCGCACGTTCACCGTGTCGCCCTGGGAGACGACCTCGCGCGGGTTCTCGACGTGGTGCTGCGCGAGCTCCGAGATGTGGACGAGGCCTTCGACGCCCGGGAGGATCTCGACGAACGCGCCGAAGGTGACGACCTTCGTCACCTTGCCGGCGACGACGTCGCCCTCCTGGTAGCTCTCGAGGACCTGCTGCCACGGATCCGACTGGGTCTGCTTGAGCCCGAGGGAGATCCGCTGGCGGTCGCGGTCGATGTCCAGCACCTTGACGTTGACCTTCTGTCCGATCTCGAGGACTTCCGACGGATGGTTGACGTGGCTCCACGAAAGCTCCGAGATGTGGATCAGGCCGTCCATGCCGTCGAGGTCGACGAACGCGCCGAAGTCGACGATGTTCGAGATGGTGCCCTCGACGACGTCGCCCGGGTTGAGCCGGTCGAGGATCGCCTGGCGCATCTCCTTGCGCTCGTCTTCGAGGACGGCGCGGCGTGAAAGCACGACGTTGTTGCGCGACCGGTTGAGCTCGATCACCTTGGAGCGAAGCTCCTGTCCGAGGAACTCGTCGAGATCCTGGACGCGGCGGATGTCGACCAGCGACGCGGGCAGGAAGCCACGCACGCCGAGGTCGAGGATCAGGCCGCCCTTGACGACCTCGATCACGCGCCCGGTGACGGGGTCACCCTGCTCGTGCGCCTGCTCGATCGCCTTCCAGGCGATCTCGAAGCGCGCGCGCTTCTTCGAGAGGATCAGCCGGCCGTCGGCGTCCTCTTTGGTCATCACGAGCGCGGCGATCTCGTCGCCGAGCGAGACCTCGTCGGCCGGATTGACCGCGCGGCGGATGGAAAGCTCGCTGACGGGGATGACGCCTTCCGACTTGTAGCCGATGTCGACCAGCACTTCGTCCTTGTCCACCCGGACGACGGTGCCGTGGACGACTTCCCCTTCGTTGATGGTCGGGAAGGTCGACTCGTAGTCCGGAATCAGCTCGCCGTCGGGGCCGGTGGTCCAGACGCCTTCCTCGAGCCGCGGGTCGGTGGCGGGTTCTGTCATGGGTTCGTCGATCGTTTCGTTTGCCATATAGGTCGGCCAGTATAAGCCTAAGGACTCAGACTCCCGACGTGCGGCGAAAGTTGGCGGCCTCCGCCCGGCTTTACGTTCCCACGAGCAGTCCGGTTTGCGGCAGACTCCCGCGATGCACGGCATCCTGCTCGGGTTCGTCCCCGTCCACGTCGTGCACCTCGCCCACGCAGTGCGAACGGTGGCGTGGGCCGCCTCCTCCGTAGGGGTCACCGCGGGCCGCGTGGCGATTCGCGCCCGACGCGGG
>DATEXK010000176.1:0-11227 GCA_035257065.1 Gaiellaceae bacterium
CCGGATGCGCTCGAGCTCGCACCGGGCCACGAAATCGGCGTCGAGGGGCTTTCGGAGGCGCTCGCACTCGCAGGCTACGAGCGTGTCGAGCGCGTCGACGACCGCGGCCAGTTCGCCGTGCGCGGCGGCATCGTCGACGTCTTCCCGACCACCGGCCGGGAGCCGCTGCGCGTCGAGTTCTTCGGCGACGAGGTCGAGTCGATTCGCGCGTTCTCGTCCTTCACGCAGCGTGCGCTGCACCCGGTCGAGGTGTGCACGATCTACCCGGCCGTCGAGCGGCGACTCGACCTGATGCAGGACTGGCACGGGGACGAGGGCGAGATTCGTCCCGTGCCGAACGACCTCGTCGCGCCGCTGGACCGCACACCTGACTTCGTCTTCCAGCCCGACGAGGTGCGCCGCATCTGGGAGGAGGAGAAGCTCCAGCCCATCTCCTTGAAGGGAACGACGGAGCTCGACTCGTTCCCGCAGAACCAGCCGTTCTCGTTCGAGGCGCAGCGCCCCGCGATCGCGGCACGTGGGCTCGCGGAGGCCGAGACGGAGCTCGCCGCGCTCGTGCGCTCAGGGCAGCGCGTCGTCGTTGCGTTCCCGCATCGCGGTGAGGCGCTGCGTACGCAGAACATGCTGCGGAAGGTCGAGGCGCGGATCCTCGAGCCGGACGACAAGCTCCCTGTCGACGCAGGCCTCTTCTTCGCGATCGCGCCGGCGCGCCGCGGCTTCGTGTGGCGCGACCTCCGCCTCGCGCTCCTGCCCGACCACCAGGTGTTCCGCCGCCGCGTCTCGCGGCAGGCGCGCATCGGCGGCCGCGCGCTGCAGTCGTTCGCCGACCTTCGCACCGGCGACTACGTCGTGCACGAGGACCACGGCGTCGGAAAGCTGCTCGGCTTCGAGACGAAGGAGGTCGCGGGTGTCACGCGCGACTACCTCCTGCTCGCGTTTCGCGGCGAAGATCGCCTCTACGTTCCACACGAGCAGCTCGGCAAGGTGTCGCGCTACGTCGGCGCCGACGCGACCGCGCCCGCCCTCTCGAAGCTCGGCGGCAAGGCCTGGCAGCTGCTCAAGTCGCGCGCACGCGAGTCGGTGCACGAGCTTGCGTCGGAGCTGATCGCGCTCTACGCGCAGCGCCAGACGCGCGAAGGCATCGCCTATGACCTCGACAACGAATGGCTGCAGCAGCTCGAGACGTCGTTCCCATACCGCGAGACGCCCGACCAGGAGAACGCGATCGAGGCCGTGAAGGAAGACCTCGAGTCGACGCAGCCGATGGACAGGCTCGTCTGCGGCGACGTCGGCTTCGGCAAGACGGAGGTCGCCGTGCGCGCCGCGTTCGCCGTCGCAGTGAACGGCAAGCAGGTGCTGATGCTCGCCCCGACGACGATTCTCGCCGAACAGCACTGGAACACGTTCCGCGACAGGTTCCGCGACTTCCCCGTGCGCGTCGAGATGGTCTCGCGCTTCCGCTCGCCCAAAGAGGTCAAGCAGGTGCTCGCTGACTTCAGCGAGGGCAAGGTCGACGTGCTGATCGGCACGCATCGCGTCTTGAGTCGCGACGTCATCCCCAAAGAGCTCGGTCTGGTGGTGCTCGACGAAGAGCAGCGCTTCGGCGTCGCGCAGAAAGAGCTCCTCAAGTCGCTGCGTCTCGAGGTCGACGTGCTGACGCTGAGCGCGACGCCGATTCCGCGCACGCTGCACATGTCGCTGTCCGGGATGCGCGACATCTCGATCATCGAGACGCCGCCCGAGGGTCGCCGGCCGATCCGTACGACGGTCGGCGAGTACGACGAGGAGATGATCGTCGAGGCGCTGAAGCGTGAGAAGGAGCGCGGCGGCCAGGCGTTCTATCTCCACAACCGCGTCGAGTCGATCGACGCCGCGGCGGAGAAACTCCAACAGCTTTGCCCGGACCTCCGCTTCCTCGTCGCGCACGGCCAGATGAAGGAGAAGGAGCTCGAGGAGAAGATGCACGCGTTCCTGCGTGGCGACGCAGACGTGCTCGTGTCGACGACGATCATCGAGTCGGGGCTCGACATCCCGCAGGCGAACACGCTGATCGTCGAGCGCGCCGACATGCTCGGCCTGTCGCAGCTCTACCAGATCCGCGGACGGGTCGGCCGCTCCGACGCGACCGCCTACGCGTTCCTCTTCTATCCCGAGGCGCGCGAGCTGACGCCGGAGGCGCGGGCGCGGCTCTCGACGCTCGCCGACCACACCGAGCTCGGCGCCGGCTTCGCGATCGCGATGCGCGACCTCGAGATCCGCGGCGCCGGCGAACTGCTCGGCGGCGAGCAGTCGGGTCACGTCGCGGCGGTCGGCTTCGAGCTCTACGTCGAGCTCCTGAACGAGGCCGTCGCCGAGCTGCAGGGCCAACGCCGCGTCGCCGCGCGCCCGGTTCGCGTCGACGCCCGCATCGACGCCTACGTCCCGCAGCCGTACGTCGGCTCGGAGGCGCTGCGGATCGACATCCACCGCCGGCTCGCCCTCTCGGAGACCGAGGACGAGCTCCGCGAGCTCCAGGCCTCGCTCGAAGACCGCTTCGGGCCGTTGCCGGAGCCGGTCGCGAACCTCTTCGCGATCCAGGAGGCGAAGATCAAGGTCGCCATCCTCGGCGCCGACTACCTCGTCTTCCGCGGCGGGAAGGCGACTGTCGGCCGGCTCGTCCTCGGCTCCCAGGAGCTGAGAGAACTCCGAGGCCGCATCCATACGGCCGTCTACACGACCGGGAGCAGCGAAGTCACTCTAAGGAGTGAGGATGGATTCACCCAGGCGATTCGGCTGGTCGATGCTATCTTGGAGGCTCGCCAGGCAGCGTGAGGCGTAAACCTTTGCCGCTGCACCGGCCTCCTCCTCGCCATCCGAGACCTGGGATTCCAATGAGACTGCTCCGCTTCGTTCCACTCTTTGCGCTTCTGGCCGTCGTCGGCGTCGCCGCAGGCTGCGGCGGAAGCGGCGCGAAGAGCGTGCCGTCGAACTCGGTCGCCGTCGTCGGAAACGACAACATCACGAAGAGCGAGTTCACGCTGCTCTTGAGCGGCACGAAGAGCGCGTACATCGCGCAGAAGACCGCGTTCCCGAAGCCGGGCACGTCGCAGTACAAGGCGCTGCAGGATCAGACGATGAAGTACCTCGTCCAGCAGTCGGAGCTCGCGCAGAAGGCGAAGGGCCTCGGCATCGTCGTCACCGACGCGGACGTCCAGGCGCGCATCAAGCAGATCAAGAAGCAGTACTTCGCCAACAACGAGACGAAGTACAAGGCGCAGCTCAAGGCGCAGGGTCTCACGGAGCCGCTGCTCGCGATCAATCTGAGGGGGCAGATCCTCTCGGAGAAGATCTACGCGAAGGTGACCGGCAACGTGAAGGTCACGGATGCGGATATCAAGACGTACTACGACGCGCACAAGTCGACGTACGCTCAGACCGCGAGCCGCGACGTCCGCCACATCCTGGTGAACAACAAGAAGCTCGCCGACACCATCGAGGCGCAGCTCAAGGCCGGCGGCGATTTTGCGAAGCTCGCGAAGAAGTATTCGAAGGATCCGGGCTCGGCCGCGCAGGGCGGAAAACTGACGATCTCGAAGGGGCAGACCGTCGCACCGTTCGACAAGGTCGCGTTCTCGCTCAAGCTGAACGAGCTCTCGGCGCCGGTACACACGACGTACGGCTGGCACATCATCCAGGCGCTCTCCGCCGTCAGGCCCGCGACGCAGAAGCCGTTGAAGGATGTCAAGGCCTCGATCTCGACGCAGCTGCTGCAGACGAAGAAGACCGACGTCATCAACAAGTGGGTCGACGGCGTGAACAAGGAGTACCTGAAGAAGATCGCGTACCAGACCGGGTACACGCCGCTCGCCACAACAACGACGACGACGACGACGACCGCGGCGACCACGACGAGTAAGTGACATGGAGGGCCTGGAGCAGGCCCTCCTCGATCTGCAGCGTCTGACCGAGCGGCTACGTCGCGAGTGTCCCTGGGACAGGGACCAGACGGCGCGCACGATCGTTCCGCACACCGTCGAGGAGGCCTACGAGGTCGCCGACGCGGCGCTTGCCGACGACGACGAGAAGCTGCTCGACGAGCTCGGCGACCTGCTCTTCCAGGTGTACTTCTTGTCCCTTCTCTTGTCAGAGAAGGGACACGGTGACCTTGCGGCGGTCGCGCGTGGCATCCACGCCAAGTTGGTGCGTCGGCACCCACATGTCTTCGGAGAGGTGGAGGCCGACACCGCCGGGGTAGTGAAAGCGAACTGGGACCGCATCAAGCGGGAGCAGGAAGGCCGCGAGGGCGTCTTCCACGACGTGCCTGCCGCGCTGCCTGGACTCCTGTATGCGCGCAAGGTGCAGCAGCGCGCGAAATCGGTCGGGTTCGAATATCCCGATGTTGCCGGCGCAGTCGCCGATCTCGACGACGAGCTGCGCGAGCTGAAGGACGACCTCGACTCGCCTGAACGCAGGGCGGAGGAGCTGGGTGACGTACTGTTCGCCGCGGTCAATGTCGCACGCAAGCTCGATGTCGATCCGGAGCTCGAGCTCCGCCGCGCGGCCGATCGGTTTCGCACGCGCGTAGAAACTGCGGAGAAGCTTGCCGCGTCGAGCGGGGAGAACTGGAGTGAGCTGCCGTTGACGCAGCAGGATCGGTACTTCGACCTTGCCAAGGAGACGAACGAATGAGCCAGATAGCGCGCGTCCATGCCCGTCAGATCCTCGACTCCCGCGGTAACCCCACCGTGGAAGTCGACGTACTCCTCGATTCGGGCGCCTTCGGCCGCGCTGCTGTCCCGTCAGGGGCATCGACGGGAGTGCACGAGGCCGTCGAGCTGCGCGACGGTGGAGACGCCTACGGTGGGAAGGCCGTCACGAAGGCCGTCGCCAACGTGAACGGCGAGATCGCGGCGGCGGTGCACGGTCTCGATCCTGCCGACCAGGAGGCGCTCGACCGGACGCTGATCGACCTCGACGGCACGCCGAACAAGGGCCGCCTGGGCGCGAACGCGATCCTTGGCGTCTCCCTCGCCACGGCGAAGGCCGCCGCGGCCGAAGCCGGGGTGTCGCTCTTTCGCTATCTCGGCAAAGACGAAGGGACGATGCTGCCGGTACCGCTGATGAACGTGATCAACGGGGGCGTGCATGCCGCCAACTCGATCGACCTGCAGGAGTTCATGATCGTGCCCGCCGGGGCAGACTCGTTCGCGCACGCGCTGCAAATCGGCGCGGAGACCTATCACGAGCTGAAGAAGGTGCTCGCGGGCCGCGGGTTCGCGACGGCGGTCGGCGACGAGGGAGGCTTCGCTCCCAACCTCGAGTCGAGCGAAGCCGTGATCCAGGCGATCGTCGACGCGGCCGAGAGCGCCGGGCATGGCGACCGCGTCGCCATCGCGCTCGACCCCGCCTCGAGCGAGTTCTTCAGCGACGGCGCGTACCGGTTCGAGGGGCGCGAGGTCGCGCCCGCCGACATGGCCGCCTTCTACGCCGATCTCGTCGACCGCTTCCCGATCGTCTCGATCGAGGACGGCAACGCCGAGGACGACTGGGACGGTTGGAAGGTCACGACCGACACGCTCGGCGACCGTATCCAGCTGATCGGCGACGACAACTTCGTCACGAATCCCGAGCGGCTCCAGAAGGGCATCGACCTCGGGGTTGCCAACTCGATCCTCGTGAAGCTGAACCAGATCGGCACGCTCACCGAGACGATCGCGGCCGTGCGCCTCGCCCAGGAGAACGGCTACACCGCCGTCATCTCGCACCGCTCGGGTGAGACCGAGGACTCGACGATCTCCGATCTCGTCGTCGCGCTCGGCACCGGCCAGATCAAGACCGGCGCTCCCGCGCGATCCGACCGTGTTGCGAAGTACAACCAGCTGCTCAGGATCGAGGAGGAGCTCGGAAGCCGTGCAACGTATCCGGGCTGGGGCGCCTTCCCCCGAAGACACGGCTAACCTGAGCGGCACGTGAACGCCGAACGCCGAACGAAGATCGTCGCGACGCTCGGCCCGGCGTCCGACTCGACCGAACAGCTGAGCGCGCTCATCGCCGCCGGCATGGATGCCGCGCGGCTGAATCTCTCGCACGGCTCGCACGCCGACCACGCCGCACGGGCGGCACGCGTGCGCGAGGTCGAAGCCGAAGCCGGCCGCCCGATCGCGCTGATCGCCGACCTCCAGGGGCCGAAGCTCCGGATCGGTGCGCTCGACGAGCCGATGATCCTCGTGCGTGGAGAGACGATCACCATCTGCGCCGAGGAGTCCGCCGTCGACGGCGAGCTGCCGATCGCACCTGCAGTGATCGGCGACGTGCTCAAGGCGGGACACGACGTCCTGATCGACGACGGTCTCGTCCGTCTGCACGTCGAGGACGTCGACGCGGGGCGCGCGCACTGCGCCGTCGTCGTCGGCGGGCGGATCTCGTCGCACAAGGGCGTGAACCTGCCCGGCGTGCCTTTGCCGATCCCGTCGCTCACGCGCAAGGACATCATCGACCTCGAGTTCGCGCTCGGGCTCGGCATCGACTATGTCGCGCTCTCCTTCGTCCGGTCGGCGGCCGACGTCCGTGACCTCAAGGCGCTGATCGAGCAGGCGGGCGGGCAGGCTCGCGTGATCGCCAAGATCGAAAAGTCCGAAGCGATCGAGGCGCTCGACGACATCCTCGCCGAGACCGACGCCGTGATGGTGGCGCGCGGCGATCTCGGCGTCGAGATCGGACCGGCGCTCGTGCCGCTCCTGCAGAAGCGGATCATCCTCAAGGCGCTCGAGCGCGGCAAGCCGGTGATCACCGCGACGCAGATGCTCGAGACGATGATCCACTCTGCCGAGCCCACGCGGGCCGAGGCGAGCGACGTCGCAAACGCGATTCTCGACGGGACGTCGGCCGTGATGCTCTCCGGGGAGACCGCGGTGGGCGAATACCCCGTGGAGGCGGTCGCGTACATGGATCGCATCGCGCTCGCGATCGAGCCGAGCATGGGGTACCGCCACGAGATCCCCGAGGCGGGGCAGAACCCGACGATCGGCGGCGCGATGTCGAACGCCGCCTGCGACATTGCCGAAGCGCTGCGCGCCGCCGCGATCCTCGTCCCGACGTTCTCGGGCCGCACGGCTTCCGCCGTCGCGCGGTTGCGCCCGCGCAGGCCGATCGTCGCGCTGACCCACAAGGATTGGGCGATGCGCCAGCTCGCGCTCGAGTGGGGCGTGACGCCGCTCCTCATCGATGAGTCTCCCAACATCGAGCAGCTCTGGTCGGAGTCGATCACGGCCGCCAGGGAGGCGGGCTTCATCAAGAGCGGCGACCGCGTCGTGATCACAGCGGGAACCGCGGTGAACATCCCGGGCTCGACGAACGTGATCAAGGTCGACATCGCCTGAACCGCTTTGCTTCGCTCGCTTCACGGGGGAAACCAGTTTCCCCCGTGTGCCCCCTTCTGCTCTGCTGCCGGTGAGCGGAGTCACTGCTGCGCCGAACAAGTTCGGCTCCGCGACGGGAAGCAAAGAGCCCCCAAGGAAGGGTCACGGCTTCGCGGCGCGAAGACCGGCCGGATGCCTAGAAAGGGTCGCCGTCCCGCGCGCTCGAGCGTGCTTCGCCGCTGGCTCGCGGTCGGAGCGCTCGTCCTGTTCGCGCTGCTCTACTACCGCCCGCTGAAGGCGTACGTCGACGCGCGCTCCGAGCTCGGGCACCGCAGCCAGGTCGTGCACCAGCTCCAGGCCGACAAGTCACGGCTCGAGCAGCAGCTCGGGTCGTCGACGTCGATCGCCACGCTCTCGCGCGAAGCGCGCAAGCTCGGATACGTGAGGCCGGGCGAGCACCTCTTCATCGTCAAGGGCATCGATCAGTGGCGGAAGCGCGAGCGGGCCAGCATGATGGCTCCACGTGGACGCTGACGCAGACGCCGACCGCGCAGACGTCGCCCGCCAGATCGGCCGCGAGCCGCGCGCGTTCCGCCGCGTGGTCGTGCGCTGTCCGTTCGGACGCCCTGCGGTCACCGAGCAGAGCCCGTACGACCTGCACGGCGAGCCGTTCCCGACGACGTACTACGTGACCTGCCGCCACCTCGTCGCGGCGATCTCACGGCTCGAGGCGGCGGGCGGTGTCGAGCGCTGGACGGCAACCGCGCACGACGGCGCCGAGCTCGCCGCGAGCCTCGCCGCGGCTCACGAGGAGTCGCGTGTCATCCGCCGCAGGCTCGCGGACGGCGAGATCTGTAGTGACGGCGGCGCATCGCTCGACCTGGGCGTCGGCGGCGCCGGCCGCGGCTCGGGCTCGCTCAAGTGCCTGCACGCCCACGCCGGGTTCGCGCTCGCTCATCCCGGCTACGAGCTCGGGCGTCGAATCGTCGCCGAGCTGGAACCGTTGTGGCCGGACCACTGCTGTCTCGACCCGAGTGGTTAGAGTCCGCGGCCGGTGTCCGTCGACGCAACGACCCTGATCCGCCAGGAGTGGGAGGAAGGCCATCGTCGCCTCGAGGCCGAGCGGAGTGACGCACGCCGCTACCGGACGCTCCTCCACCAGGTCGAGCTCGTGATCGACGAGCTGCGCAAGCAGGTGGGCCAGACCTTCACGCTCGCCGAGCTGGTCAACGCCTATCGGGACGCCGACCGCTGGGCCCGCGCCACGGTCGAGGAGCGGGCGCCCACACGTGGCTGGCCGCGTGATCTCTCGCTCGTGCTCGCCGCGGCCTTCTACGCGTACCAGCGCGGGGCGGTGGACTACCTCCAGTGACGAGCTCGGGCGTCGAACGCAGGCCCCGCCGCGGCCGCTGGGCCCGCTCGCGGCCGCTCTTCTGGCTCGCCGGGCTCATCGTGGCGGCCGCCCTCTTCGGGGCCGGCGTCGCGGTGGGAGAGGCTCTGCACGACAATCCGACGCCCGGAATCACCCAGACGTCGGTGCGAACGTTCCATCCCTGAGCCTCCCCTGGTGTAAGAACCGGTAGCTTTGGTGAGGATTTCCTCATATGGCACACAGAGACGACAGCGAATGGTTGACTCTTGGGCAAGCAGCGCGCTTCCTGGGAGTTGCCCAGAGCACGATTCGCAAATGGTCCGACCAGGGCCGGGTGCCGGCCTTCTACACGCCGGGCGGCCACCGCAGGTACCGCCGCTCCGACCTCGAGACGTTCGTCGAACGCTCCGGTCCGGTCGGCAAGTCGAAGGAGGGCCCGCTCATCCTGCTCGTCGACGATGACGAGAAGGTGCGTGAGCTCGTGCGCGTCAACCTCGAGTTCGAGGGCTACGTCGTGCGGGAGGCGGGGAGCGCCGACGAAGGGCTCGCCGCGATCGAGGAGGCCAAGCCGGATCTCATCCTGCTCGACGTGATGATGCCGCACGTCGACGGCTGGGAGATGCTGCGCCGCATCCAGGAGCGCTACGGCGCGGGTGTGATCCCGGTCGTGATGTTCAGCGGCAAGGTGGACGAGCAGGCCCAGGCGCTCGCCGCCTCGAGTGGCGCGCACGCCTTCGTCGGCAAGCCGTTCGACCTCCAGCACCTGATCGCCCAGACGAAGCAGACCGTACCCGTCTGACCGCTTTCGACCGGCACGTGGAGCGTTGGGTGGTCCACCATCGGTGGCATCCGCTCGACGACGTCTTCGTCTGGCTGACGCGCATCGGGACCTGGGGAGCGGTGTGGCTCCTGCTGGCCGTCGGGCTCGCGGTCGTGTGGCGGAGAGCGTCGCTGCTCATTGCCGTGGCGCTCGCAGACGTGGCGGCGGACAGCCTCGCCGGCGCGCTGAAGGCTGCGACCCAGGTCGAGCGGCCGCCGCTCCGGTACGTACATCCGAAGGCGCTCGTCTCGCTGCCGAGCGGGTCGTCGTTCCCGTCGGGACACACGGCGACGAGCTTCGCGTGCGCGACGGTGCTGAGCTTCTTCGTGCCGCGCGCCGCGCCGGCGTTCTATCTGCTCGCGCTCGCGATCGGGTTCTCGCGGATCTACGTCGGCGTGCACTGGCCGCTGGACGTGCTCGGGGGCATCGTCCTCGGCGTGGCCGTCGGGCTGGCGGTTACAGCTCTTCTGCGGCGCGGAGCAGGCCGGCGACTATCAGCGCGACGGCCGCGACGAGGCTGATGAAGATTCCGATCCCGCGGTTCGCCGTGTCGAAGAACGTGTCGGGGATCGAGATCACGCGGATGAGCGTGAAGATCGTGGCGAGCGAGCCGAATGCGATCAGGACGAGGCTCTCGGGCACCGTCGCCGGGAGCTCGATCCCGGCCTCGCGCAGCGCCTCGAGGATGAGCGTCGCGAGCCCGATGAAGAAGACGAGCTTGCCGAGGGCGCCCGTGTGCCAGCCGGTCACCGAGAGGGTCAGTCCGTCGGACTGGCTGCCCGCGTACCAGTCCGTGAAGGCGGAGACGGCGAGGACGAGCCCCGCGATCCAGGCCAGCCGCTCGCCCCAGTAGCCGGGGACGACGGCCCGCGAGCCGTGCCGCGGCTCCAGCGGGTCGATCGGGCGATCCGGGGGATACGTGGGCTCGGGCGTTTGCACTGGTCGCAGTATGGGGAAATTCCGGTCACGCCGTGGAATGAGGTCGACAAGATCGGGGGGACGATGCCTGAGGGGTCAGAGCGCATCCCGGAGTCGCAGGAGTCGCAGGGTTCGATTGCCGAGTTCCTCCGGACCGGCCAGCCGGCGGCGGGGGAGTTCCACTGCAGCCGGTGTGGGTACGGCGTGATCGTGCAGGTCGAGCTGCCGCGCTGCCCCATGTGCAGCGGGACCGCGTGGGAGCCGCCGAGCTGGGGCGCGACGAGGCGCCGCATGGCCGAGCGGCTCCGGTAGCGGGCGGCCTACAGGCCGAAGAGGCGCTGGATCTCGTGCCAGCTGCCGAGCACGAACGCGACCGCGAGCGCGATCAGCACGAGCATCACGATGTAGAAGCGGTAGCGCGCGAGACTGCTCTCCTGCTTCTGGCGCAGCCGCGCATTCCGCCGGGCACGGTGGTACCGGTAGCGCAGCTCGATCGCACCCGGATCGAGAGGCACGTCGTCGAGAGGCGCCTGATCGGGGCGCGTTCCGTCTACCGTGTGGTGGTCGTCGGGTAGCGGTTCGGTGGGCATCGGGCGGGCCACGGCGAAATTGTAGGGGGCTTTCGCCCTCGCGATACTCCGGAAGGTCGCTGACCATGATCGTCCAGGCCGATCTCGACGTTCTGACCGCGGGCTCCGGCGTGCCCGAGCGCGGCCTGTCGGCGCTCGCGCAGGCCGTCGCGTCGGCCGCCCGGGAGACCTCGCTCGCCGGCGCGCTCGA
>DATEXK010000177.1:0-2273 GCA_035257065.1 Gaiellaceae bacterium
CAGCCGCCGGCCTCGGCGCACTTCGCCGACAGTCCGGTGCCTGCGCCGGCGCCGATGATCGGCTTTCCTGCGTCCACCTGCGCACGCAGGCGGACGAGTGCCTCTTCTCGAGTCATGATCCCTCCCGGATTAGCTCGTGCAGCCGGTCCGCCATCGCCTCGGCAAACCGCGGGTCGTTGATGTCCAGGTCGAGCTCGTGCACCTCGACCGCGTCCGACAGGGTCTCGTGCAGTCCCTCGCGCAACGCCTCGTCCGCGGCGGGGTCGTGGAACGGCCCGCCCTCCACCGCGATCATCGAGACGCCGCGCAGCGGCACGAACAGCGCGACCGGGCCGCGCGCCGCCGAGAGCTTGCGTCCGATCGTGCGCCCCAGCTCCAGGCACTCGTCGGGGGTCGTCCGCATCAGCGTGACCGTCGGGTTGTGCTCGTAGAGGTTCCGGCTCCGGAACCGCTCCGGCACCGTGTCCAGCGGACCGAAGTTGACCATGTCGAGCGCACCCAGCGAGACCACCTGCGGCAGCCCCAGCTCGCCGGCCGCGTCGAGCCGCTCCGGCCCCGCCGACAGGACGCCGCCGACGAGCTCGTCCGCGAGCTCGGTGGTCGTGCTGTCGAGCACGCCGACGAAGAAGCCGCCGCGGGCGAGCGCCTCCATCGACCGGCCGCCCGAACCGGTCGCGTGGAAGACCAGCACCTCGTAGCCGAGCTCCTCGAGCCGCTCGCGCGCACGGGTCACGCACGGTGTCGTGACGCCGAACATCGTCGCCCCGATCAGCGGCCGCGCCTCGGCGTGCTCCGGAACCTCCACCTGCGCCATGGCCGCGATCGCCGCCGCGGCGTTCGCGAGGATCCGTTCCGAGATCGCGTTGATCCCGGAGATGTCGACGACCGAGTACATCATCGCGATGTCGACCTCTCCGACGTAGGGGCGCGTGTCGCCCGACGCCATCGTCGAGACCATCAACTTCGGCACGCCGACCGGGAGCGCCCGCATCGCGCGCGTCGCGATCGAGGTGCCGCCGGAGCCGCCGAGGGCGAGGATCCCCTGCAGCCGCCCCTCCTCGTAGAGACGCCGCACGACGGCCTCCGCGCCGCGGCCCATCGTCTCGACGGCCTCTCCCCGGTCGGTGAGAGCGGCAAGCTCGGCTCCGGCGGCTGCGGCGACCTCGGCGGCGCGGATGTCCGGCTCGACGAGCGGGGCACCGCCGCTGCCCGCGTCGACGAGCATCCCGTCGACGCCGTGCGCACGCAGCTGCCCGCGTAGGAACTCGTACTCGCTGCCCTTCGTGTCGAGCGTGCCAAGCAGGACTACGGTCGCCATCGCCCCTCTCTCCTGCGCTTCGATGCCGAGGCGCAGACTGTGACGATCCTCAGGCCGGAACGGGCGGCGTGCATCGGCGGCCACCCCGAGCGCAGCTGCGGGCAACTACCTATCATCGCTCACGTCCGAGCCGGCTTCCGCGCCCGGGCTCGGCCGCGGCAGCAGCACCACGTGCACCTCGCCCGGGGCCGTGGACGCCGACGGCGAGCAGCTGCTCGATGTCGGCGCTGCGGCTGGGGCCAGATAACGGATCGCCAGCGCGCTCGACAGGTCGTCTCCGACCGCGGCGAAGACCCGGCAGGAGCCTGTCCTCGGACAGGAGCGAGACGTGCACGGCCGGCAGCAGCGAGCTCGCGCGCGGCTCCTCGGGCGAGGCGGCGAGGACGCTGCTACCCGTATCCGCGAGCCCGTACGGCGCCCACGAGCTGCCGGCGTCCGCGATCTCCCGCGGCTCGCCACGGTGGACGTGGAAGCCTGCACCCTCCGCGTTGCGGACGAACTTCTCGATCATCGCCTGTCCCGGTAGCGGCGGCGCAGCCGTGAGAGCGTGCGCCCCGAGAAATCAGTGATTTGCGGCAGGGACGCTCATTTTGACACCCCGCAGGCATCCCCGAGCACGGCTGCCGAGAACTACCGATGAGCGTCCGCGTCAAGGCCGGCTCCAGCGCGGGGCGAAGGCGACGGCGTGAGGGCGCCCGCGGGGGGAAGCACAAACAGCGCCGCAGCCCACAGGCAGGCGACGGCGACGAGACCCACCCGGCCGTCGCCCGGAAGGGAGAAGGTGAGACCGACGAGCGGCACGCCGACGACGGCGGCGGCGTTGGCGGCGAAGTTGACGAAGCCGACCGCGGCGGCCGGACGATCCGGTCGGAGACGCTGAGCGCTGCTGAACACGAGCCCGAATGGAACTCCGGCGCCGATTCCGACCGCCGCCGATGCGACGACGCAGGCGGCG
>DATEXK010000178.1:0-2280 GCA_035257065.1 Gaiellaceae bacterium
CGCCGCTTCGAGATGACGTGCGGCGATGCGCCCGTCACCGCCGTTCGAGCCGCCGCCGCAGACGACGGTCCAGCGTTGCGCCCCGGCGAAGAGCTCGAGCGCGGCGCGTGCCGTCTGCGCGCCCGCGCGCTCCATCAACTCGTGCGCGGTCTCCGGGTAGCCGGGATACAGCGCCTCCGCGGCGCGCATCTCGTCCGCCGTGTACAGCGGCTCGAGATGCGGCGGCGCCTGCTCAGACATCGGTGACGACGGCAACCGCTTGCGCGAGCTCCCGCGAGTGCGTCATCGACAGGTCGATCTCCCCCGCGCCGGCGCGTTCCGCCCAGGCCGCGACTCGGCCCGAGAGCCGCACGGAAGGCTTCGGCCTGCCGACGATCTCGATGTCCTTCCAGGCGAACGCGCGGGCCACGCCGAAGCCCAACGCCTTCCCGACCGCTTCCTTGCCGGCGAAACGCCCGGCGTAGCTCTGCGCCGGGTTGGTGCGCGTGTCGCAGTACGCCTGCTCGTCGGGCGTGAAGCAGCGGTTGCGGAAGCTCTCGTAGCGCTCGAGCGAGCGTCGGATGCGCGCGATCTCGATCAGGTCGGTTCCGACGTGGATCACAGGTGCTCCTCGATCCACTCGGGCAGATGACCGATCGACGAGATGATGCCGTCCGGCTGCGTGCGTGCGCGCTCGACGGCGTCCGGCCGGAACTTTCCCGTGCGCACGAGCACGGTCTTCATGCCGATGCCCTGGGCGCCGACGATGTCGCTCTCGAGATCATCGCCGACCATCCAGGTCATGTGCGGGTCTGCGTCGAGCGCCTCGCACGCCGTTGCGAAGTAGGAAGGGCTGGGCTTGCCGAGCACGATCGCCTCGACACCGGCGGCGTACTCGAGACCCGCAACGTACGCGCCCGAGTCGAACTGCGGGCCGCGCTTCGTCTGCCACCAGCGGTTCCGGTGGAGGCAGTAGAGATCGGCGCCGAGCTCCAACTCTGCGAAGGCGCGAGCGAGGTTCATGTACGAGAAGACGAGATTCGTCTCCGGCGTCTCGTCCGCGCCGCCGATCAGCACCGCGTCCGCCCCGTCGCCGACGAGCTCGATGCCTTCGAGATCGCCGACGATCGCGTGCATCGTCAGCGCGAGGACGCGCTTCCCTCTCAGGACCTTCACCGCTGCGGCCGCGACCGTCTGCACCTCGTCGGGGTCGACCGCGATGCCCTGGCCGACGAGCTCGGCGACGAGCTGGGCTCGGGACCTGATGGTGTTGTTCGTGACGAATCGGAGGCGGTGTCCGGCGTCACGGAGACGCTGTACCGCGTCGGCGGCACCGGGGATTGGATCGCCGGAGACGTGCAGGACCCCGTCGACGTCAAGGAGAATCGCCGCCATGGACAGTTCCGAGTCTATTCGCGTCACGCGCACGGTCGCCGTCCCGCCGGGCGAGATCCTGCTTCGCACGTCCCGCTCGAGCGGGCCGGGCGGCCAGCACGCCCAGAAATCCGAGACGCGGGTCGAAGCGATCTTCGACGTCGAGGCGTCTTCCGCGCTCTCGCCGGCTCAGAAGAAGCGCGTCGTCGCGAAGGCGGGGCCGGTGCTGCGCGCAATCGCCCAGGACGAGCGGAGCCAGCTGCGCAACAAGGAGCTCGCCGTCGACCGGCTCGTCGAGGTGCTCCGCGAGGCGCTGCGCGTCCCGCGGCATCGCGTGGCGACCAAACCGTCCAAGGCGGCGAAGGAGCGTCGCCTCGAGCAGAAGAAGCGCCGCGGCGAGACGAAGAAGCTCCGGCGCCCGCCGAGCTAAAGAGCCGCGCGGAGGAACTCGACCTGCGCCATGTTTGCCGCGAGCGCGATGCCGATGGGGAATGCGTTGAAGACGTGGATGCCGTCGGCGTAGACGCGCAGATCGGTCTCGTTCCCGGCGGCCTCCCAGCGGGCGGCCATGAACAGCGTGTCGTCGAGGAGCGGGTCGGCCGTGCCGACGGTGAAGAGCGCGGGCGGCAGGCCCGTCAGGTCGGCGTAGAGCGGCGAGATCGCCGGGTCGCGGAGCTGGTCGCCCTCGAGCCCCGGCAGGAAGTTGTCGCTGAACCAGCGCATGTTCGTATCGGTGAGGATGACCCCGTCGGACATCCGCCGGCGGCTCGGCGTGCCGCTCAGGTCGAACACGCCGTAGACGAGGTTCGCGGCGCGAAAGGCGTCGGGAGCGCCGTGAAGGTCGCGGAGACGCAGGAGGGTCAGCGCGGAGAGGTGTGCTCCGGCCGACTCGCCGCCGATCGAGAGCGCGGCGGGCGCGCCAAGCTC
>DATEXK010000179.1:0-8331 GCA_035257065.1 Gaiellaceae bacterium
CCTGATGAACAATTCGTCGGGGCTCTTCCAGGTCGACGGGCTCCTGAAGGCGAAACTCCGCGGCTCGGGCCTCGAGCCCTACGTCGAGGTCGTCGCGCACATCGACACCGAGACCGAGCAGCGCCTCGTTCAGATCTACCGCCTCGAGGTCTGACGCGGGCGGGCGATCCTCGGGCGGCCCGGCTACAATCGAGGCCGATCCGATGCGGGATCGTCTAACGGTAGGACGCTGGTCTCTGGAACCAGAAGTTGGGGTTCGAATCCCTGTCCCGCAGTTCGTTCGAGGCGTCGCCGCGGCCGCCTAGACTGAGCTCGATGCTCGCCGCAGCCAACGATGGCGCGATGAACGCGCTCGTAGTCGCAGCGGTGTTCGCCGGTCCGCTCCTCGCCGTCGCGATCTTCTGGTTCGGGCTCCGGAGTGCGCGCAGGCACGACCGGGCGCAGGAAGCGGCGTCCGCGCAGAAGCCGGACTGAGCTTGTCAACGGTCGGACGTCAGCTGTTGATCTCTGCCAGCCGACGGGCCACGCGCGCCGCAGCGGACGCCAGCTCCACCGCGGCCTCCGCGTCGCCGGCAACACTCGTTTGAAGTCGTGCTCGCGACGAATTGGCAAGTTCGACCACTTCGTCCGCGAGGGTCGCGATCTCCTCCGGAATCTCGACGATGCGACGCCGCGTCCGATCGCTCCGGTCGGCCATGAAGGCGGCATAGGCGGCGCCGTCTTCGTCGGCCAGCTCGACGAGCCGCCGTGCGATCGACTGCGACCGCGCCGCCGCCTCGTCCTCGCCTGCGAACCGCGCTGCGAGCTCAGCCAGGGCGGCGGCGAGCGCAGCCGTCAGCGCGGTTGCCGACCCACTCGCCGGAGCGGGCGTACGCTCGCCGAGCGCCGCGAGAAACTCACCGACTGGGAGCTCGTTCAGCATGTTCCCCGTGACGCCGGTAGAAGTCGACGTTCGCCGCACGCAGCGGCGTGTCGCCTCGAATCAGGTCGGCCGCCTTCTCTGCGACCATCATCACCGGCGCGTAGATGTTCCCGTTGGTGACGTAAGGGAACACCGACGCGTCGACGACCCGTAGACCGTCGAGCCCGTGCACACGCATCGTCTCCGGATCGACCACCGACATGTCGTCGACACCCATGCGGCACGTGCACGAGGGGTGCAGCGCGGTCTCCGCGTCACGCGCCACCCAGTCGAGGATCTCTTCGTCGGTCGTGACGCCCGGCCCCGGCGAGGTCTCGCCGCCGCTGTACGGGTCGAACGCCGGCTGGTTGAGGATCTTCCGCGCGCAGCGCACGGCCTCCACCCATTCGCGCCGGTCCTGGTCGGTCGAGAGGTAGTTGAACCGCAACGCCGGATGCTCCCGTGGATCCGTGCTCGTGATCTTCACGGAGCCGCGCGCGTCGGAGTACATCGGGCCGACATGCACCTGGTAGCCGTGATCGCCGCCCGGCGACGTCCCGTCGTAGCGGATCGCGACCGGCAGGAAGTGGAACATGAGGTTCGGGTATGCGACGTCGTCGTTGGAGCGGATGAACCCGCCCGCTTCGAAGTGGTTCGTGGCACCTGGGCCGCTGCGGAGGAAAAGCCACTGCGCACCGATGAACGGCCGCTTCCACGTCTTCAGCGCCGGCTGCACCGAGACGGGCTGCGTGCATGCGTACTGCACGTAGACCTCGAGATGATCCTGGAGATGCTCGCCGACGCCCGGGAGGTCGTGCACGACGTCGACGCCGAGAGCTCCGAGCTCCGAGGCGTTGCCGACACCCGAGAGCTGGAGCAGTTGCGGTGAGTTGATGGCGCCGCCGCAGAGGATCACTTCATCTGCACGGATGACCTCGCCGCCGACCTCGACGCCGACCGCGCGCGTCCCCTCGAAGACGACACGGTCGACGAACGTCCGGCACCGCACCTCGAGGTTCTGACGCTTCATGACGGGGTGCAGGTACGCCCGCGCGGCGCTGAGCCGCCGGCCCCGGTGGATCGTGCGGTCGAACTTCGCGAAGCCCTCCTGCTTCCGCCCGTTGACGTCCGCCGTCAACGGATGCCCTGCTTGCTGAACTGCTTGGAAGAACGCGTCGAAGAGCGGCGTCACCGCAGGCCCTCGCTCGAGCACGAGCGGGCCGCTCGCGCCGCGATACACGTCGGCGCCCGCAAGGCAGGTTTCCATGCGCTTGAAGTACGGCAGGCAGTGGGCGTAGTCCCAGCTCTCCATGCCATCGTCGGCGGCCCAGCGCTCGTAGTCGAGCGGGTTGCCGCGCTGGAAGATCATCCCGTTGATGCTGCTCGAGCCGCCGAGCACCTTGCCGCGTGCGTGGTAGATGCGGCGCTCGTGCATATACGGCTCGGGCTCCGACTCGTACATCCAGTCGTAGCGCTTGTTCCCGATCGGGAACGCGAGCGCCGCGGGCATGTGGATGAACGGGTCCCAGATGTAGTCAGGCCGGCCCGCCTCGAGCACGAGCACGCTGGTGGACGGATCCGCGCTGAGGCGATTCGCAAGCGCAGAGCCGGCAGAGCCGCCGCCGACGATGATCACGTCGTAGCTCACGAGAGCACGACGGTCTGCAGCTCGGTGAACGACTCCATCGGCGCCGTGCCGCCGACGCGGCCGATGCCGCTCTGGCTGCCCGAGCGGCCGCCGAACGGCAGGTGCGTCTCCCAGTAATTCGACGACTCGTTGACGTTCACCCAGCCGGTGCGAACCGAGTCGGCGTAGCGCAGCCCTTTCGCGATGTCCCGGGTGAAGATCGCCGAGAGCAGGCCGAACGGCGAGGCGTTCGCCAGCTCGATCGCCTGCTCGAGCGAGTCGATGGCGACGATCGGAGCGACCGGCCCGAAGGTCTCCTCCTGCGCGACAAGCGAGTCGGCGGGCACACCGTCGAGGATCGTCGCCTGCCAGTAGAGGTCGGTCGGAAAGCCGCCCGCGCGCGCTCCGCCGCTGACGACGGTCGCTCCGCGTTCGAGCGCGTCCGCGACGTGCTCGTCCATCTTCTCGGCGACACCGGCGTTGTTGAGCGGGCCGAGCGTCGTCGCCTCGGCGAACGGGTCACCGAGCACGACGCGCTCCGTGACCAGGCGTGCGAGCTTGGCGACGAACTCCTCGCGCACGTCGCGGTGCACGAGCAGGCGCTCGCCGGCCGTGCAGCTCTGCCCCGCGCAGAGGAAACAGGCGGTGACGGTCGCCTCGGCGGCGAGGTCGAGGTCGGCGTCGTCGAGCACGACGATCGGGCCGTTGCCGCCGAGCTCGAGGATCGCCGCTTTGCCTGCTGCGGCTGCCGCGACCTTCTGGCCGGTCTCGGTCGAGCCGATGAAACCCACGCCGTGCGTGCCCGGATTGCGGGCGATCTCGTCGCCGACGGTGGAGCCGGGCCCGGTGACGAGGTTGAAGACACCCGGCGGCAGATCCGCCTCGGCGACGCACTCCGCGAGCGCGATCGCGGCGATCGCCGTGGTCGTCGCCGGCGTCCACACGACAGTGTTGCCGGAGGCGAGCGCGGGCGCGATCAGCTCCGCGGGCATCGTGTACGGCCAGTTCCAGGGCGTGATCACACCGATAACCCCGCGCGGACGTCGAATGAGCAGCACACGCTTGCCCGGCGAGATCGAGTTTGGGAGGCGGCCTTCGAGCCGCTTGCCGTCCTCTGCCGCGTTGCGCCAGTACTGCACGAGCTCCTCGACCTCGTCCCGCGCTTCGACGACGGGCTTTCCCTGGTCGAGCGTGAGCGTGCGCGTCAGCTCCTCGCGCCGCTGGTCGACCTGGTCGGCGATGCGATGCATCGCGGCGGCGCGCTCGAACGCCGTCGTGTGCGCCCAGCTCTCGGCCGCCCGGTTCGCCGCACCGATCGCAAGCCGGGCGTCGTCGCGGTCTCCGTGCGGCACGCTGCCGATCTCCTCGCCGGTCGCCGGCGACTCGGCGGTGAACGTCTTGCCCGAGAGCGAGCTCGTCCACGCGCCGTCGACGAACATCGCCACTACCTAGACCCCACGCGGGCTCTCGTCGTCGACGACCACCCGCATCAGGTCACGGATCGAGACGATGCCGACCGGCTTGCCGCCGTCGAGAACCGGGATGTGGCGGAAGCCGCCGTGGATCATGATCGCCGCCGCCTGCCCGAGCGACTCCGACACGTCGACGGTCTCCGGGTCGCGCGTCATCCACGCGGCCACGTGCGTCCCCTCGACGGAGCCGGTCGCCACCGCGCGCAGCACGTCGCGCTCGGTGAGGATCCCGGAAACCGTCTCCCCGGTGAGGACGAGCGCGGCCCCGACGCCTCGCTCGACCATGCGCTCCGCGGCTTGCGACAGGTCGGTCGCCGGCTCCACGGTCAGCAATTTGCGCGACATCACGTCTGCAACAGTGGCCATCTGCTTCACCCCTTCGTCGTGGTGACTTGGTGGTCCTAGTCGCCCAGCTCGGTACGCCTGCGGTCGACGTACGCCTTCAGCTCCTCCTGCATCCCGTCGTCCATCGCGGGCCGCTCGTACTCCTCCAGCGTCTTGCGCCAGATCTCCCCGGCCCGCGTCGCCGTGTCACGCGCACCGAGACGGTTCCAGCGCTCGAAGTTCTCGGTCGACGACACGAGGGGCCGGTAGAAGCACTCCCGAAAGCGCTCGAGCGTGTGGACGGCCCCGAGGAAGTGACCTCCCTGCCCCACCTCCTGGTGCGCCGAGTACGCGAGCGTCTCCTCGTTGATCTCGAGCGGCTTGAACACCGCGTTGAGCATACGAAGGCCCTCGACGTCCGTGATGAACTTCTCGTAGCAGGAGACGAGCCCGGACTCGAGCCAGCCGGCCGAGTGCATGACGAAGTTCGTTCCGGCGAGAAAGGTCGGCCAGAGCGTCATCATGGCTTCGTAGGCGGCCTGCGCATCGACCACCTGCGAGGACGTCAGCGCTCCTCCACCGCGGAACGGCAGGTTGTAGTGGCGCGCGATCTGGCCCGTGCAGAGCAGGCCGACCGCGGATTCGGGCGTGCCGAAGCTCGGCGAGCCCGACTGCATGTCGGTGTTCGAGAGAAACGAGCCGAACACGACCGGGCAGCCCGGGCGGATCGTCTGCACGAGCGCGATTCCGGCGAGCGCCTCGCCGACCTGCTGTGCGAGCGTTGCGACGACGGACACCGGCGACATCGCGCCCATGAGCAGGAACGGCGTGACGATCGTCGCCTGGCCCGCCTTGGCGTACTCGACGAGGGCGGAGAGCATCCGGTCGTCGTAGCGGAGCGGCGAGTTGACGTTGATGAGCGAGATGATCGCCGGGTTCTGCTCGAGCGACTCGCGGCCGAACACGATCTCGGCCATCGCGATCGTGTCGAGCGCGTTCGGGCCGGAGGTGACCGACCCCATGAACGGCTTGTCGGAGAGCGTCATCAACGCGTACACCATGTCGAGGTGCCGCGAGTCGAGCGGCTTGTCGTCCGGCTCGCAGATCGTCCCGCCCGGCGAGTCGAGCTCCGGAAACGACTGCGCGAGCTTCACGAGATTCTCGAAGTCGTTGTAGGTCGCGCTGCGCCGCTCGGCGCCCTCGCGCACGAAGGGGCAGCCGTAGACAGTCGAGAAGACCATGTGCTTCCCGCCGATCTGGACGCTGCGCTCGGGGTTCCGGGCCTGCAGCGTGAACTCGGAGGGCGCCTTCGCAACCTGCTCGAGAATCCAATCGGGATCGAACTTCACGAGCTCGCCCTCGACCTTCTGTCCCGCCTTCTCGAAGTAGTCGAGCGCCTCCGGGTAGAGGAACTCGATGCCGAGCTCGCTGACGATCCGGCGCCAGCCGCGCTCCAGCTCTGCGATGCCGGCCTCGTCGAGGATCTCGTAGCGCGGTAGCTCGTTGATCAGCACGTGCCCTCCTGGACGTTAATGAGCTTCTCGAGTGCGTGCTCGAGGCCGGTGTCGCCGGTCTCGCGGACCTCGAGCGGCAGCCCGAGTATCCCAGCCGCGCGCTCGGCCTCGGCGCGCAGCTCAGGCGTCGGCTCCTGCGCGAGCCAGACGACCTTCTCATAGTTGCGGAAGTAGTCGTCCCGCAGCTCGGGGTAGCGGTCGAGGCCGAGGCCCCGCACGACGACGCGATCGAAGCTGCGGACGAGGAAATCGGTCAGGAAGTACGTCGCCGGCTCATGGTCAGCTCCGTACACCTCGTAGCAGTGGGCGCCTTCGAGCTTCGCGAAGCCGTTGAGATCGGCGCCGCAGTGCGCGTACGCGACGAGAACGTCGTCACCGTTCGCGGCCTCCTCGACCGCTGCGCGGATCCGCTCGGGGCGGTTGTGCAGCTCCGGCGGCACCGGGCGCACCTCGAGGTCCCACCCACGCCGGGCGGCGATCTTCTTCACGTGCAGCGCGAGCGCCCCGCAGGCGACGACGACCTGGCTCATGCGGGAAAGCTCAGCTGGTCGATGAAGAGGTCGTTGAAGTCGGCGCGGCCGGAGAGCTCGACGTACGCGACCTCGTCGAGGATCGCGCTCGCGGCGGCGCGCTCGGTGACGGAGAGCGCGACGATCTTCGCGCCCTCTCCGGCGACGTTCCCGGCGGAGACGATGCGCGGCAGCGGCAGCTTCGGCACGAGGCCGATCTTGACTGCGCTCGCGGCCGAGAGATAGGAGCCGAACGAGCCGCCGAGCAGCACCTGCGAGATCTCCTCCGGCTCGACGCCGAGGTCGCGACAGAGCAGGGCCCAGCCGGTGGCGATCGACGCCTTCGCGAACTGGAGCTCGCGTACGTCGCGCTGCGAGAGAAACACGTCGTCGCTGAGGTAGAAGACGTTCTCCTCGCCGATCTTCCCGAGCCGCTCCGACGAACCGAGCACGTAGCGTCCCGACTTGTCGATGACCCCTGCGCCGACAAGCTCGGCCACCGCGTCGACGAGACCCGAGCCGCAGAGCCCCAGAGGTTCGACGTCGCCGATCACCGTCAGCTCGATCTCCCCGTCGCGGATCTTGACGCCCTCGATCGCGCCGTCGGCCGCGCGCATGCCGCAGCGGATCTGCGCCGCCTCGAACGCGGGGCCGGCCGGCGCTGCGGTCGCGAGCGCGCGTGCCGACGAGCCGAGCACCATCTCGGAGTTCGTGCCGACGTCGATGAACAGCCGGATGCGCCGGTCGAGCGTCAGCCCGGTGGCGAGGATGCCTGCGACGATGTCTGGGCCGACGTACGCGCCGAGCGCCGGGAACATCACAGCGGGCGCGCGCTCGTGCACGGCAATGCCGAAGTCTCGTGCGCTCGCTTCGGGCAGCTTGCGCGCCGCCATCGTGAACGGCGCCATCGAGAGCGGCTCGGGATCGATGCCGAGCGCGATCTGGATCATCGTCGCGTTGCCGGTGACGACGACCTCGTAGACGTTCGCCGGATCGACGCCCGCCTCGGTGCAGACCTCGTCGGTGAGCTGCTGCAGCGTCGCGTGCGCGTGCTGCTGGAGCATGGCCAGCGCATCGGGATCCAGCATCGTCGCGGAGATGCGCGAGATCACGTCCGCGCCGAAGGGCTGCTGCTTGTTCAGGATCGACTGGACCGCCTCAGGCTGACCCGTCTCGAGGTTCATCAGCGTCGCGACGACCGTGGTCGTGCCGAGGTCGAACGCGAGCGCGTGCCGCTGCCCCGACGTATCGCCGGGCTCGACGTCGATCAGCACGTCGTCGCAGAGCACTGCGGTGACCTGCCAGTTCGACTGGCGGAGCGTCTTGCCGAGCGTACGCATCACCGGCAGCGGGACGCGCAGCTCCAGGTCGTCCATGCCTGCGAGCACCCGCTCGAGATCTGAGGTCTGGTCCTCGAGCGTCGGCTCGGACAGCTCGAGATAGCGCTTCTGCACGGCCGGCCGCAGGATCACGTGGCGGCCGACGCCGACGAGCGCGGCCTTCGGACGCGACTGGAGCGGCGGCACCTCGACTGTCAGGTCCTCGTGCGCGATCGAGCGGCAGGCGAGCCGCCAGCCGCCCTTCAGCTCTTCGGTCGTGAACGCGCGCGGATCGATCGCGCTGAGCGGCGCGTGCCCCGAGACGACGCGCACCTTGCACTTCTTGCACGTGCCGTGGCCGCCGCAGGTCGAATCGATCGCGACGCCGTTCCAACTCGCGGCGTCGAACACGGTCGTGCCGGCGAGCACGCGCGCCTCTTTGACGGCGTGATCCTCTCCCGACTGGAGGAATCGCAGCTTGACCCGGTCCGGGCCCGGCTCGTCGAGCTCCAAGAGGGGCTCGGCGCTCACGCTGCGGCTGCCGCCTGCTTCTTGCGGAAGTCGGCGATCCAGCGGGCGCCCCAGTCGTCGCGACCGAGCAGGAAGTCGGTCGCGCGCACGGCCTCGACCGTCTCGGTGCGGCGTGCGTCCATGATCGCGCTCGT
>DATEXK010000180.1:0-2408 GCA_035257065.1 Gaiellaceae bacterium
GGGCGGCGCCGGGCTAGTAGCCGCCGCCGCTGCTGCCGCCGCAGGCGCTCAACACGGCGACCAGACAGAGCGCGAGCAGGAGCAGCAAGACGAGCGTGCGGTAGCGCATCACATGAGTCCTTACGCGTCTGGACGCAGATCGGTTCTTCAGGATTCATTCAGGCTTCGGATCCGAAATGAGCCTTGATCACAGCCATCCCGCTGCAGACCCCATTTTTCGGATCCCGTTTTGTTCGGAAAGACACAAGCGAACCCCCCAGAAGGGGGAGTGACGCATTCCTAAACCCCTGCTCAAATGCGACCTACCAACGGCACGCGGTCGCGCATTCGCGCCCCCACCCTGTCGAAGGCCCCTCATGCGGAAGCTTCACCTCCTCATTCTTCTGTGCGCGCTCGCGCTGGCTTTCGGCGTCGCGCTCGTGAAGCCACTCCCGAGCCGCGCCGACCCCGGCGAGCTCACACCGACTCCCGACCCGACTCCGACCAACACCGACCCGATCGTCCCTCAACTCCCCGTCGTCCACGCCACCCCCGTCCGCAGGCCCGCAGCCGTCCTGCACCGCGCGCTGCACATTCCGCTCGGCGACAAGGTCGTCAAGTACGCGAAGCACCTGCTCGGCGTCCGCTACGTCTACGGCGGGAGCTCGCCCGCCTCGGGCTTCGACTGCTCCGGCTTCGTGCGCTACGTCTACGGCCATTTCGGCGTGCGGCTCGCGCATTCGAGCTTCGCCCAGTTCACGAGCGGCCTCAAGGTCAACCGCGGCGCGCTCCACCCCGGCGACCTGGTCTTCTTCGACGGCGAAGGGCACGTCGGCATCTACGTCGGCGACGGCCGGTTCATCCACGCCCCTCACTCCGGCACGCGGGTGCGGATCGAGCAGTTCGGCGGCTGGTACAGCAGCCGGTTCGACGGCGCCCGCCGGCTCGTCCGCTGGAAAAGCTAGGGGATCGCTCTAGCGGAGCTTCTCGGCCATGGCCGTGAGCAGCTTCCACGCGATCGCGGAATTGCTCTCGACGAGCGGCCGGAAGTCCCACGGCGTCATGCCGTAACAGAGCATGGCGGAGTTGGCGGTGATCGTCGCCGTCCGGTCCGATTCCGTGAGGAGCGCGATCTCCCCGAAATAGTCGCCCGGGCCGATCTTCCCGCGAGAGGCGCCATCGACGCTGACGTCGGCCTCGCCGCTCTCGACGACGAAGAACCCGGCGCCGCCGGCGCCCTCCTGCGTGACGGTGTCCCCCGCGGCGAAGCGCCGCTCGCGCATCGACGCGGAGATCTGCTCGAGCTCCTTCCCGTCGAGATCCGCGAAAAGCGGCACCTTTTTCAGCATTTCCACCGACGCCTTGGCCACGGCCGAGTTATACACCGCACCGGCTCTCCGCACGACGGCCGGGGGATTTCCGACACGATACGGCCCGTGAAGCTCACGATCGTCGGCTGCTCGCCCGCCTGGCCCAACCCCGGCGGCGCGCAATCCGGATATCTCGTCGAGGGCGGCGGCCGCCTCCTGCTCGACTGCGGGCTCGGCGTCCTGTCGAGCCTGCGCAAGCGGGAGCCCTGGCCGCTCGTCGACGCGATCGCGCTCACCCACTTCCACCTCGACCACTGGGGAGACATTCCGTCGTGGGTGTTCGGCGCGAGCTTCGGCGCAGGTCGTGACGCCGAGCCGCCGGAGCTCTGGGTGCCACCCGGCGGCCGCGCGACGCTGGAGCGGTTCGGCGGCATGCTCGGCTTCGGGGCACGGCTCGACCACGCGTTTGTGCTCCACGAGTACGCCGACGGCGTTGCGTTCGAGGCCGCCGGCTTCGAGGTGACACCCGTGCGCCTCATGCACTACGACGAGCTGACCTTCGGCCTGCGGGTGACCGACGGGCACGTCACCGTCGCGTACTCGGGCGACACCGCGCCGACGCCCAAGCTCTCCGAGCTCGCACGCGAAGCAGACCTCTTTCTCTGCGAGGCCACCCTCGCGGAGCCCGAGCCGGGAGACGATCGCGGGCACCTCAGCGCCGACGAGGCGACCGCCGCCTTCGAGGACTCGGGCGCGAAGCGGCTGATCGTGATCCACCGTCCCGACGAGCTGCCGCTGCCGGCCGGCATCGAGCGCGCGCGCGACGGGCTCGAGCTCGAGCTCTAGCTGTCGAGCCGGAACGCGCGCTCACCGAGCTGTCGATGGCCCTCGACCGAAGGATGGTCGCCGTCGTCGGTCCAGGCGTCGCGCAGCCGGCCGGGCCGATCGGGATCGGCGAGCGTCGCGTGGAAGGGAAGGAGCGGGACGCCGAGATCCACAGCGGCCGCCGCGATCAGCGTGTTGAGCCGATCGATGTCGTTCGCCGCGCGAACGTCGCCGTTGTTCCAGGGGAGCACGTCGGCGAGCAGTACAGCGAGCCCGAGGCGACGGCCGTGCTCG
>DATEXK010000181.1:0-5324 GCA_035257065.1 Gaiellaceae bacterium
CGGAGGGCGAACCGACCGCACTCGCTGGGGCCGCCCGTGTCGTCGCTGCCGCGCCGCGGCCGCTCCGCCCTGCCGAGATCTGACCGCGAGTCGGTTTCTCGACGCAGCGCGTCACTTCGCTCCTCCAGGAGCCGATCTTCCGCCGAACCCGCGAGGGCTACTACATTCTCGGCCTCCCGGGCTGAGAGCTCAGGCGCTTGATCGCGCCGACGAAAGGAAGCGAGGTTAGGTCATCAATCCCTCGTGCCCGTTGCTGCCTTGTCGTAAGTCACGAAGCGTGAGATGCTGATTACCGGTTGGTAGACGTTCAGCCTTCCGCCATCTCGTAGGTGCCGTATCGCACACGTCGGAACCGTGCTCCATTACCGCGTGCGTGGGTGGACAGCGCCTCGTTCACAGATGAGAACGGCACCCGTTCTCCGTAGAACTCCTCGATGGCGGCGTGAACCTCGCGCACTCGCATCGGACACCCGGCGTGTTCGAGAACAGCGGTGACAGCGTCTAGCAGGGCTCCCTGCCGCCTCCGTAGCGGTCGCCTAACGACCTCTGTTACGGGTGGCCGTGCCAGCAGGCGCCGGTGCAGGGCAGTCAGCTTGGGCAGCCGCCCCTGGTTGTAAAGGTTCCAAAGTGCTCCGTTTAGTTCCATTGCGACAGTTGTGCTGAGAGTTTGGGAGTGCGGCTTCGGGCCGGACTCCCCGCGAGATGCACCCTGCAGCCGCTTGCGCTGGGTCATGCTTAGGCCATGAGAGTCCCATCATGGAGCCTTCGCCCGGCCCGCCCGAGCGATCGGGCGTTCTTGTTCGACCTCAACCGCGTAACGATGAAGGAGTACGTCGAGCAGGCGACAGCCCTGAGGGCGACCGCTGGGCACCCTCGCTCACCTCGAGCAGCTGAGTGATCCTGGTGGCCGAGGCCGGATAGATATTGTCGGCATATAGTAACGGTGGTACATTCCCTGTGAACCCGAGCAGGTCGGCAAACGAGGGTGACAGGCACCCCGACACGGCTGAGGCAGCTGGGCAGTTGAGGAAAAGGCGTCAGTGTCGATGGGCAAGATGACGAGCGCGGGAAGCGATGCGAGCGCGGCCTACGTGCTCGCGTCCCGGTTGCGGTTGTCGATGGTTCGACTCTCCCGTCAGCTGCGCCGGATGGACCCGTCTGAGCTCACCATCGCCCAGTTCTCGGCGCTCGCCACTGTGGTTCGCAGCGGCCCGCTCGGTATCGGCCAGCTCGCCGAGATCGAGGCCCTGCCCTCCCCGGCCGCGACACGACTTGCCGACAGGCTGGAGGCTGCAGGGCTTGTTGTTCGCCGAATGAACCCGGCCGACCGCCGGGGCGTGCAGCTGGTGGCCACGTCCAGAGGTGCGCAACTGCTGGAACGGCGCGCACAGGTTGGCAACGCCTGGCTTGCCGGACAGTTGAGCGCTCTCAGCAAGGCCGACCGGCGGGCACTGGAACGAGCGGTGACCGTGCTCGAGTCGTTCGCAACCGAGCGCCCAGTTGCAGCACCGACGGCAGACCACCACGATGCAAGGGCAAAACGAGCGTGAGCGCGCTGACGCCGACGCAGTCGACGGTGGTGGGGCCGCGGTACAAATGGGTCGTCCTCTCCAACACCACCGTCGGAGTGCTGCTGGCGACGATCAACGCGACGAGCCTGATGATCGCCCTGCCGGTCATCTTCAGGGGCATCCACCTGGATCCGTTGCAGACGGCCAACTTCCCCTACCTGCTCTGGATCATGATGGGCTACATGCTCGTGTCGGCCGCCGTCGTGGTGACCGTGGGGCGTATCGGCGACATGTTCGGCCGGGTGAAGATGTACAACCTCGGCTTCGCCTGGTTCACCGTCGGGGCGATCCTGCTCTCGCTGGTCTGGAGCACGGGCTCGACTGGAGCCCTGGAGCTCGTCATCCTGCGGATGTTCCAGGCCATCGGCGGGGCGCTGCTCATGGCGAACTCGGCGGCGATCATCACCGACGCCTTCCCCCAGGAGGAGCTCGGCCTCGCCCTCGGGATCAACATGGTCGCCGCGATCTTCGGCTCCTTCTTAGGCATCCTCGTCGGCGGTCTGCTCTCCCAGCTGGGCTGGCGCTGGGTGTTCCTCGCGAACGTGCCGGTCGGGGTCTTCGGAACCATCTGGGCCTACATGAAGCTGAAGGAGATCGGCGTCCGCATCAAGGCGAAGATCGACTGGCTCGGGAACCTCTCCTTTGCCGCCGCCCTGGCCATGATCCTCACCGGCGCCACCTACGGCATCAAGCCGTACGGCCACTCCCTCACCGGCTGGGGGAATCCCTTCGTGCTGGAGATGATGTTCGGCGGTCTCGCCTGTCTCGTCATCTTCGTCGTCGTCGAGATGAGAGTCGACGACCCCATGTTCCGCCTGTCGCTGTTCCGCATCCAGGCGTTCACCGCCGGCAACGCAGCGTCGTTCCTCGGCTCGATCGGGCGAGGCGGCTTCCAGTTCATGCTGATGATCTGGTTCCAGGGCATCTGGCTCCCCCAGCACGGCTACAGCTTCGCCCGCACCCCGCTGTGGGCCGGGATCTACATGATCCCGTTCATGGTCGGCTTCGTGGTCTCAGGGCCGATCTCCGGCAGGCTCTCTGACAAATACGGCGCCCGCCCCTTCGCGACCGGCGGAATGTTGCTTTCGGGAGCGATGTACGCGGCGATGATGGCCTTCCCGGCCAACTTCTCCTACTGGCCCTTCGCCGCGGTGATGTTCGTCCAAGGGATCGGCGGCGGCCTGTTCGCTGCGCCCAACACGGCCTCGATCATGAACTCGGTCCCCGCTCGCCACCGCGGGGCGGCTTCGGGCATGCGAGTCACGTTCGCCCAGTCCGGAATGCCCCTCTCGATGGGGCTCTTCTTCACTCTGCTCGTCATCGGCCTGAACGCCAAAGTGCCCTCGGCGATGGATCGCGGCTTGCTCGCGCACGGGGTCAGCCCAGCCGCCGCCACCCAGTTGTCCCACATGCCGCCCCTCGGCTACATGTTCGCCGCCTTCCTGGGCATCAACCCCCTGAAGAGCCTGCTCGGACCAAAGGTGCTGGCGCATCTCACCCCTGCGCAGACTGCAACCATCACCGGCCGCTCCTTCTTCCCCCACCTCATCGGCCCACCGTTCAAGGATGCCCTACTCCTCATCCTCGCCTTCGCCGTGGCCATGAGCGTGATCGCCGCGATCGCCTCAGCGCTTCGAGGCGAGAAATACATCTACGTCGACGAGGAGTCGATCGCCCAGAAAGCCGCCCTCCGCCACGACGGCCACAGGATCCACCCTGACGACAACGGCCGTGCTGTCCCAGACCCGGTCGGCGATGCAGCCGAGCCCGACGAGGCCAAACCCTCTCCCGAGGAACCGCTCGCACCGGCCCTCCCCCGGCGCACGGCACCCGCCACGCGACGATAGGAGAGGGGGAGGGAATGAAGGTGATCGTGGTCGGGGTCGACGGATCGGACCACTCCGTCCTCGCGCTCCGCTACGCGCTGCGCGCGGCGCGCGTGACCGACGCTGTCGTTCGCGCCGTCAACGTCTGGCATGTTCCGTCGCTGGCGTACGGCGCGGGTGTCGCTCCGGTGGGGAACCTCGCGGAGGACCTCCCGGAGAGCGCCGAGGCGACTCTCGAGCAGGCGCTCGCCTCGGTCGCCGAGGAGATCGACGGCGTGACCGTGCAGCGGCTCGTCCGCGAGGGGGATGCCGGCCACGTGCTCGTCGCCGAATCCGAGGGCGCGCAGCAACTCATCGTCGGTAGTCGCGGCCATGGGAGCATCGGCGAGCTCGTGCTCGGGTCGGTCAGTCACTACTGCTGCCGACACGCGCATTGCCCGGTGACCGTCATCCCCCACACCGCGACGCCCGTCTAGCGACGACGTCCCTCGCTCCGCATCCGTCTCTTCCGGGTGGCGGCGAATTCGATCGCCCTGGTGTCGGTGGTGACGGCGAGGATGACGAAAATCAGGAACGCGCTCATCACGAGTTCCCACAGAACGACTGTCCTGACGAGCCGCTCGGCAAAGTGGCACCGACATGCGCGACGTCGCCCACGCCGATTCAGGCGTCATTCCGGAACTCAATGTCATTCTCGGTGTGCGGCGGCGTCTGGTAGCTGGCGCAGACTCGGGCGGCGGCGGCTGACTCGATTCCGAACTTCGCCCGAGGGCTGACCATCCAGCGTTGTGTCGCCGCCGCCGACCGAGACCGCCGAGCGTGACCTGATAGGAGCATGGCTTTGCCTCGATTGAGGTCTGTCCGCTCGCCGGTCGCCCCCAACGGCTATTGGAGGCGAGCCAGATGATCGTGATCGGAGTGGACGTACACAAGCGGACGGTCACCGCTGTGGCAGTCGACGAGACAGGGCGGATGCTTGACGAACGCACGGTTCCTGTCGGCAGTGACGAGCTGCTCGGTTGGGCCGCTGCGCTCAATGTGGAGCGGTTGTGGGCGCTTGAGGATTGCCGGCTGCTCACGCCTTGGCTGGAGCGGCAACTGCTCGATCGGGGTGAGGAGTTGGTGCGGGTCTCGCCAAAGCTGGCGGTGCCGGAACGACGCGCCGGCAGGACACGCGGGAAGTCAGACCCGATCGACGCGCTCGCGGTGGCGCGGGCGGCGCTGCGCGAGCCAGACCTGCCGCGGCCGCAGCTTGGCGAGAAGATCTACCGCGAGATCAAGCTACTCGTTGACCATCGCGACGATCTCGTCGACGAGCGGCGGCGGACGCAACAACGGTTGCGCTGGCACCTGCACGAGCTCGACCCGACGCTGGTGGTGCCGCTGCGCAGACTCGACCGAGCGAGTCACCTCGAGCGCGTCAGCCGCTGGCTCGCGCGGCGCGAGCAGGAAGTCCAGGTGCGGATCGCGCGCGAGCTCGTCGCGCGCTGCCGCTCGCTGACGCGGACGATCGACGAACTCAATCAGGAACTCGAACAGCGAACAGCTGCCGTTGCGCCGACGCTACTCGAGCTCCCCGGCTGCGGCAGTATCACGGCCGCGAAGTTGCTCGCCGAGATCGGCCCGATCAGCCACTTCAAAAGCGACGCACAGCTCGCCCGCCACAGCGGCGTCGCACCACTCGAAGCGAGCTCAGGCCGCGTACAACGCCACCGCCTCGACCGCGGCGGCAACCGCCAACTCAACGCCGCCCTCTACCGAATCGCGATCACCCAGGCCCGCTACCACCCCGCCGCCCGCGACTACCTCGAACGCAAACGCGCCGAAGGCAAAAGCCGCCGCGAAGCGATCCGCTGCCTCAAACGACTCCTCGCCCGCTCCGTCTTCAACGCCCTGAAAGAGAGACCGACCTTGACATAGGAGCAAC
>DATEXK010000182.1:0-7248 GCA_035257065.1 Gaiellaceae bacterium
GCTCGCCGCCGGGAACGCTCAGCGAGCACGGCCACGCCGCCGCGACGCCGACGACGCGGCCGCTGTCGACGGCAACCAGGACGCGATCGACCGGCATCGTCGCCTTCGCACGCTCGACGTCGGCGTCCTCGGCTTGCTCGCCGAAGGCGGCGTACACGGCGCGGAACGCGTCGGCGAGCTCGCCTTCGTCGGCGCACGGACGAATCTCGACGGTCATGCCGCCGAGCCTAGTCGGTCCTTCAGCGCACGCGCACGATGAGGAGCGGCATGTTGTCCGGCCCCAGCGTCTGCAGGCCGGCCTCCTCGGAGGACTGCACGTTCATGGCCATCAGCCGGTAGAGGCCCCGCTTTGCGAAGACGAGCGTGTGCGTCGTCCCCGTCTGCCACGGCGCGACGCCGAGTGCGATCTTCGGGCCGGCGAGCTGCGTCACGTTGAAGGCCATCGGGCAGCTGACGCGGATCTCGATCCGCCCGCCCGGCTTCAGCACCACCGTGTGCGACGCGCCGAGCGGGCGCGAGTCCGCCGTGCCCCACTCGTGGCAGCCATGCAGTACGTGGATCAGCGCGAGCCGGACGGTCGGAGAAGCGGCAACCGCACTCGGGATCGCGACGAACGCGACGCAGACGCCGAGCAAGAGGATGAGCCTTCGCATGTCACCAGTGTCGGCGAAGCGCCCGGGTTCGGCAACGGCAGAAGCTACGGATCCGGGTTGCGGGCTACCCTCACCCGATGCCCGAGCGCTGGACCAGAGCCGTGCTCCGCTTTCGCGGCCCGGTGCTCCTCGCGTGGCTCGCCGTGCTCGTCGCCGGCGCCCTCGCCGCGCACGCGCTGCCGAAGCACCTCTCGAACGTCTTCACCGTCCCCGGCACCGAGTCCGACGCGGCCCGTCAGATCCTCCAGCACCACTTCGGCGAGCGTCCCGACGGCATCTTCACCGTCGTGTTCGTCGGCCACCGCGCCGAGCTGCCGACGGCACAACGGCGGCTACGCGACGCGGCGCGGCTCGTGCCAGGCGCGCACGCGTCGCGACTGCGAGCCGACGGCGGGTTGCTCTACGGCGAGATCGACTCGACACTCGACCTCCAGCACGCAAAGGGGTATACGACGGCGTTGCGACACGCGCTCGCCGGGGAGCCGCGCGCGTACGTCACGGGACAGCCAGCGATCCAGCACGACCTCGAGCCGGTGCTCTCGCACGACCTGCTGCGCGGCGAGGCGATTGCGCTGCCGGTCGCACTCGCTGTGCTCTTTGCGGTACTCGGCCTGTCGCTCGCGGTGCTCGTGCCGTTCGCGGTCGCTGCGTGCACGATCACCGCGACGCTCGGCGTCGTCTTCGCCCTCGCCCACGGCTTCACGATGGTGAGCTACGTCTCCAACCTCGTCGAGCTCGTCGGCCTCGGGCTCGCCGTCGACTACTCGCTGCTCGTCGTCTACCGCTTCCGCGAGGAGCTGGGAGATGGGCGCGACGTCGACGGGGCGATCGTCCGCACGATGGCGACCGCAGGTCGCGCCGTCCTCTTCTCGGGGGCGACGGTCGCGATCGGGCTCGCGCTCCTGCTCTTCGTGCCCGTGCCGTTCGTCCGCTCGCTCGGCATCGGCGGCTTCCTCGTCCCGCTCGCGTCGATGCTCGCGACCGCAACGCTGCAGCCTGCGCTCCTCTCCGTGCTCGGTGTGCGCGGCATGCGGCGGATCGAGCTGCTGCCTGCCGCGCGCAACCTCGACCACGGCTTCTGGTCGCGTCTCGCCCGCGCGATCATGCGGCGACCCGTGCGCTTCCTGATCGCCGGCGTCGCGATCCTCGTCGCCGCCGCGATTCCCGCAGCGTTCCTACAGGTCACGCCGGGCTCGATCTCTGCGCTCCCCTCCGGCAACGACTCCGTGCGCGGCATCCAGCTCCTGCGCGACCGCGTCGGGGCCGGCGCGCTCACACCCACCGAGATCGTCATCGACACCGGCCGAGCCGCCGGCGCCCGCGCGCCCGAGCTCAAGCGCGCGATCGCACGCCTCACCGACGCGACGTTCCACGACCCCGAGGCATACGTCACCGCGAGCGGGCCGCGCACGCCGTACGTCGACGCAACGGGCCGCTACGCGCGTGTCTACATCGTCGGACGTCACGAGTACGGCGCCGAAGTGAGCGGACAGCTCGTGCGACGCATCCGGAAGACGGACGTTCCCCAGGCGCGCTTTCCCGCGGGCGTGCGCGTCTACGTCGGCGGCGCACCCGCGCAGGGTGTCGACTTCCTCACGCGCTCGTACAACTGGTTCCCCTGGCTCGTAGCCGCCGCACTCGTTCTGACCTACCTCGTCCTGCTACGCGCGTTCCGCTCGGTGCTCCTGCCGTTGAAGGCGGTGCTGCTGAACCTGCTCTCGGTCGCCGCCGTCTACGGCCTGCTCGTCGTCATCTTCCGCTGGGGTGTCGGCGCCGACCTGCTCGGGCTCGTCAAGGTCGACCAGATCGAAGGCTGGATCCCGATCTTCCTCTTCGCGATGCTCTTCGGCCTCTCGATGGACTACGAGGTCTTCCTCGTGACGCGCATGCGCGAGTCCTGGGATCACGTGCCGGACAACGCGCGCGCCGTCGCACACGGGCTCGAGCGCACCGGCCGCATCGTGACAGCCGCCGCGCTCATCATGGTCGCCGCGTTCTCGGGCTTCGTCGCCGGGCGCGTGGCGGGCCTGCAGGAGTTCGGCGTCGGTCTCGCGCTCGCGGTCCTGATCGACGCGACGCTCGTGCGGATGATCCTCGTGCCGTCGCTGATGGCGATCTTCGGCCGCTGGAACTGGTGGCTGCCGAAACTGCCGAGGGGTGGGGGCCGAAGCCCCCACCCCTCCTCCACACGATCTACTTGACGATCGTGATCGCCAAGCGGATCGCCGGCAGCGTGTATCCGAGCGCGAGGCCCGGAGCGTCCTTCTCGTACGTCAGAACGGGAATCATCCCGTAGGGCGTATTCGCGTACGAGGGCTGCTGCGTATAGAGCAGCGGATACATGTCGATGAGATGCGTGCCGGGGCCGCCCGTCGCGACGAGGTTCATCACGGTGTCGCCCTGGCTGTTGAACCCGCAGCCGTACCCGACGTAGCTGTTGTCGTAGTCGACCGCGATCGTGTTGTCGAGCTGCGTCCAGCCGAGCCCCTTGAGGTGCACGGTGAAGCGCTGTCCCGCCTTCAAGCGAAGCGACGAGACGCCCTGGCCGTCGATGCTCCGCTTGACGAAGTACGGGACCTGGGTCTTCATCTGCCCGTTCTGGATCACCTGGACGACATGCCAGCCGCCGAGACCGTCGGGCACCTTGATGTTGCTCGAGAGCGACCCGTCAGCGCCTGCGGTGGCCGTCCCGAGCGGGACCGATACGAACGCCCAGCAGGTGCCGCTGCAGTTGACACGGTTGCCGACGACGGTCGACCACTCGAGATCGACGGCGGCGTTCGGCGTGAGCCCACTCGCTTTGATCCCGACCTTCGAGTTCACGGCGCCCGAGGTCGACTCGAGCTGTGCGGTCGCGGTGGAAGCGGACGACACGGACGCGAGCTGAAGCGTCGTCTTCGCGTCGAGCGTCGGCGCGACCTGCGCCGGCCAGTCGATACGCGCCTTCGGACGGCCGTTGTCCTTCGTGACCGTGAAGCTCATCGTGAAGCCGGTGCCCCACGGAATCGGGGACTGCTGGATGTTCAGGTACTTGAACGTGATCGCGTCCGCGGCCTCGATCGTGTGCCTGCCGACCGGGCCCGAGGCGCGGATGTGCGCGACGGCGACGCCGCGCGTCCAGTTCGCCATCATCGCTCCCGCGTACTTGTTGTCGTACAGGAGCGACGCGCCGCCTTCGTACAGCGACGAGCCGAGGCCGGAGTAGGTGACGGTCAGCATCGTGCCGATCGGCCCCTGCTTCGGCGTAACCGAGGCCGAACGGGCGACGAGGAAGCCGCCCTTCGCGACCTGGAGACCGTCGATCACGGCGTAGAGGTCGTGGATGCCGCCGAAGTCCTTGGGCGCCTTCAGGGCGACCACGAACTTGCCGGTGGCGTCGGTCGCCGTCTGCGCGAGCACGACGGTCAGCTTGTCGGCTTGCCGTCCGAGGTAGTCGACGCTGTCGGGACGGGCGTCGACGACCCAGGTCACGTTCGCCGTTCCCCAGGTGAGCGTGACGGGCTTGTTCGCCGGCAGCCCGGTACCGGTGATCGTGAACTTCGTCCCTGCAACTGCGACGTCTGGCGAGGTCGTGAGCACTCCCATGTTCGCGGCAGGCTTGGCTGCGGGAGCGATGGGACCGGGAAGCTGTGCGACGCCGGTGAACGCGGGGGCGACCAGAGGGGTGGGTGCGGCAGTCGCGAGAGCCGGCAGGAGCAGTAACGCTCCTGCCAGCGACGCAACTATCGCAGCCGTTTTCATGTGGAGGTTCATGGCTGCGACTCCTATTTCCGTTACGGGATGACGTTGATGACGTAGTCGTACGTGCCGGTCTTGCCGGTCTCGGTCGTGAAGACGACGTGCACCGTCGCCTCACCGAGCGGGAACGTCGGCGGCACGATCAGGGCGTTCGTCCAGAAGAACACCTGGGAGCCCACGGTTCCGTGCGCGCCCCAGTTCATGACCGTGTCCGGCTGGCCTGCGATCGAGAAGTGCGCTTCCTTGACGTTGTCGTTCGAAAGCACGTCGGACGTGTTCAGGTCGGTGCCCCACGCGCGCACGACGAGCTGCTCGCCGCGCTTGTAGACGTTCGTCTGCGAGCAGCCGATCGGGCGCGCCGGTGCTCCGACGGGCCGCGTTCCGGCCACGGAGTCGACGTAGAGCGACAGATCGAGCTTGCCGGACTGTACGACGCCCGCAGAGCCGGCAGGTGCGCCCGGTGAGATGACCGGCGGCGGGGTCTTCGAGATCGTGAGCATCGACGTCGAGACGGGCATCTGGATGAACTGGCCCTGGCGCTTTGTGGTCAGCTTGAGCAGGGTCTTGAAGGCGACGGTCCCCTGCGGGTAGTCCGCGGGAACGGTCCACGTCGCCGTCCACGGCAGGCCCGTCGAGGCGCCTGGAGCAGCCGCGTCGTACTTGTACTTCAGCGGCGGCTGATTCGGAATCGAGACGTAGAAGTACTTCACGAGCTTCGGCGCGACGATCGACCGCGACTTCGGGTCGACCGCATAGGAGCGGAAGATCACGGTGCTCCCGGGTGCGAAGTAGTTGTACATCGTGCCGTCCGGCAGAACCGTCTGGGTGGCGATGAACACCTGCTGAATCTGGGGTGACGGGAAGGGCAGCGGATCTGCCGCCTTCGCCGATGCCGTGACCGCTGCGAATGCGGCGAGCGCGGCTGTGAAGATCAGAATTCGCTTCATGTGTTTTCTCCCTTTTCTCCGCGCCCGTTACTTCTTCAGGGTTCCGGTGAACTTCACCGAGAAGGTGCCGTCGTCGCGGTTGTAGATGCCGGTGAACTTGAGCGTCCCCTTGGCCTTGAGGAGCTTGCCGGTGGCCTTCGTGACGGTCGCGTAGCCCTTGACGCTGAAGACGTGACCGCCGTCATCGCCGCAGCCGCTCGACCCGGTTGTGAGCTTGAAAGCGACGGTGCCCTTTGCGCCGGTCATGGAGCCGGTGCCGCCGAACGGAACGCACGGCTGCTGGCTCGAGTCGCCTGTGCCGGCGGCCGTGATCTTGCCGGCGCCGATCAGCGAGCCCAGACCCGTGCCGTTCGCCGAGATGCTGGCGGTGGTGCCGTCGACCTTCGTCGCGGCCTGACCGGAGTAGCTTGCCGTGAAAGGCACTTTCTTGATCGGCAGCGCGGATGAAGCCACGGCCGCCAGAGTGAGCGCCGCGACCGCAAGGGCCACGAGCGAGGTAACGAGACGTCTCATCGAAATGCTCCCTGTTGGTTTACGCATTGCTGCGCATGCTCGTGGGGCCGAGAGCCGACGTAATCGGGGGAGCGCCCGAACCGCGCTACGGGGAACTACTCACGAGGGGTCAGGAAACGCGCGGACGGGCGGGGCTAGATCTTCTCGAGCGGCGCGTAATCGAGCATGAGGCGCCGCTCGGAGCCGTCGCCTGCAAAGCGCACGACGACCACGCCGCCGGCCTCCAGGCGCAGCACGACGCCTTCGCCGAGCGTGCCGTGCCTGACCGAGTCGCCCGTCGAGAGCGACGGCACGTTGGCGACGGTCGGAACCTGGCTCTTGGCGGACGACCCGTAGTTTGACCACGAGGTCGGTCGGAGGCGCTCGCGCTCGATGTGCTGCTCCGGCAGCTCGTCGAGGAAGCGCGACGGCAGGTTGTAGGAACGGCCGCCGTAGAGCATCCGCGATGAGGCGTGCATCAGCGTGAGGCGCTCCATCGCACGGGTCATCCCGACGTAGGCGAGCCGGCGCTCCTCCTCGACGCCCTGCTCCTCGATCGAGCGCGAGTGCGGGAAGATCCCCTCTTCCATCCCGATCAGATAGACCGCGCGGTATTCGAGGCCCTTGGCGTTGTGCAGCGTCATCAGCGTCACGAGCGAAGCCTCACCGCGGATCGTGTCCTGGTCGGAGTAGAGCGAGACCTCCTGCAGGAAGGACGAGAGCGTCGGCTCGGTGTTCTGCTCCTGCCACTCCCGCGCGAGCGAGACGAGCTCCTGCAGGTTCTCGATGCGCCCCTGCGATTCGATCGTCCGCTCGGCCTGGAGCGCCTCGATGGTGCCCGACTGCTCGAGCACGCGTTCGATCAGCTCCGGCACCTCGTGTTCCTGCGCCGCCGACATGAGCGACTGGATCATCGTCCGGAACGACGCAAGCGCTTTCTGGGGCGCGGTTCCGACGCCCGCTTGCTCGGCGCGGTCCATCGCCTCCCACAAGGTGATCTCCGCCTGGTCGGCGAACGTCATCAGCCGGGAGAGCGTCGAGTCGCCGATGCCCCGGCGCGGCCGGTTGGCGATCCGCAGGAGCGACAGCGCGTCGAACGGATTGTCGATCACCTGGAGGTACGCGACGAGATCCTTCACCTCGGCGCGCTCGTAGAACCGCGGGCCGCCGATCACCTGGTACGCGATGCCCTGGCGCACGAGCACGTCCTCGAGCACGCGGCTCTGTGCGTTCGTGCGATAGAAGACCGCGATCTCGCGGCCGGAGTAGCCCTCCTCGACGAGCATCGCGATCTCCGCCGCGACGTAGCGGGCCTCCGAGTGCTCGTCCTCGACCTCGACGACGCGCACGGGGTCGCCCTCACCGAGCTCCGACCAGAGGTTCTTGTCCTTGCGCTCGCGGTTGTGCCGGATCACCGC
>DATEXK010000183.1:0-4992 GCA_035257065.1 Gaiellaceae bacterium
CCGGGCCTCGAGCCGCGCCAGAGCCTGTGCCGCCGCCGCCACGAGGACGGCTCCGGCAAGGAGGACGAGGGCGAAGATCCAGCCGTCGTGCACCCGCACCGAGTGCGGCTCGCCGTCGGATGTGATTCCCGGCAGCGCGAGCGCGATCCCGTAGACGGCGGCGCCGGCGCCGCCTCCGAGGGCGAGCGTGACGAGGCTCTCGACGCGGTCGTGGTCGAGCACGATCCAGGCGGCGGCGGCGAGACAGGCAAGGAGCACGCCGACCCGCGAGTAGGTGAGGAGCAGGGTGACGGTCGCAGCGAAAAGCAGCAGCGCCCCAGCTGCGCGGACGAGCGCGCGGCGGCTGCGGGCCGCGGCGACCCACAGCGCCACCGGAACTGCGACGTCGCAGAGCAGGGCCAGCTCGTTCCAGTAGGCGACCGGCGCGCGGAGGCGGGCGACGCGGCCGTAGTCGGAGTACAAGGCGGGGATGCACTTGGCGAGCAGCGCCCAGCCGAGGACGAGGCCGAGCAACGCCGCCGCGGCGCCGGCAAGCGCCGAGACGCGCGGGAGGACGGCGGAGAGCAGCACCCCGAGGAGGGCGAAGGCGGCATAGACGAGCGAGCGGTTCGTGTACGCCCACGAGCGGTCAGGGGAGATCGACCAGAACGTCGAGAGCCCGGCCCAGGCGGCGAGGCCGAAGAGACAGCCGAGGAAGGCCCCGGCCGGCACGTCGAGCCGGGGCGCCGGCAGCGGGCCGAGGAACGCCGCGGCGGCCGTGAGCGCCGCCAGGGCGAGTGTGAGACCACCGATCCAGACGAGCGCGGCGTCGTCGAAGCCGCCACTCCAGAAGAGCGCAGCGAAGCACAGAGCCGCCGCGGCGAGGGCCGGCGCGGCGAATCTGGGCGGGAGGCCCGCGAACCGTTCGCCGACAGGGCGCACGGGCGGTCACGCTAGCATCGTGAAAACTCTGCGGCGGTCGGTTCACAAACGGTTTACATGGGCATAACGGCGAGAACACCCCCGTCGGAGAGACTTGTTGACGATCCTGCCGCCGGCGTGCACGACGCGCTGCGGCTCAACGCTGGAATGAGGACGACAATTCGCGCGAGACGTACCTGGACGAGAACGGCGTTGGCGGCCCTGGCCGTCTCCGTTGCGCTCCTGGCGGGCGGCATCTCGAGCGCGGCTGCCGCTCCGGCCGCGACCGCCACCCCGACCAACGACTGCTGGAAGGCCGTCGTCAACGACTGGCTCAACAACAACCGGGTCGACGGGGTGTACGCGATCCCCTGCTACACGCAGGCGATCCAGCACCTGAACGCCTACCCGGACGTCCAGAACTACTCGAGCGCGACCGACGACATCCAGCGGGCTCTGCTCGCGGCCATCCGTCAGGACCGCGGCAACGGCCCCGGCGCAGGCCCCGGGCCGTCAGACCCCACGTCCGGCCCCCCTTCGTCGTCCTCCGGGCCCCCGAGCAGCAGCCCTCCGAGCTCGCCCCACAACGGCGTCCTCGGCAGCTTCTCTCCGAGCAACGCCCAATCGATTCCCCTCCCGCTGCTCGTGCTCGGAGGGCTCGCGCTCCTGCTGCTCGCTGCCGCAGGCGCAACCCTGGTGGTCCGCCGCATCCAGGCAAGGCGCGGTCCCCCCGGACCGACGCGAACGCCCGCGGTCGACAAACGCAGCTAGAGACGCCCATTTGGGGCCGAGCGACGCCTTTCCGTCGCGGAGCGGAACTTGTTCCGCGCAGCAGTGATACCGCTCGGCCGCGAGCACAACACCAGAAGGGGGCCCACGGGGGAAACTGGTTTCCCCCGTGAAGCGAGCGAAGCAAAGCGTGTTCCGTCCGGCGCCCCTTCTACTCTGCGCGGTCCCCCTGTAGCCGGGAATCGGCGTGCCGGGGGCAGGATTTTCACGACGGGGAAACCAAGGCGAAAGCTAAAATTCGGGAGGCCGGCATGGCGAGCGTAGACCACATTCAGAGCGCGGACGAGACCACCGAAGAGGTGGTCAACTCCGTTGTGGACGAGGCCGCGCGCCTCGGCGTGCGCCGCTATTTCACGATCCCGGGCCGCGACCCGTTCGACGAGATCGAGTGGGAGCAGCGGGACGCGGTGATCCCCGGCCGCGACGGCCCGACGTTCGAGCAGCGCGGCGTCGAGTTCCCCAAGTTCTGGTCCCAGACCGCGACGAACATCGTCGCCCAGAAGTACTTCCGCGGCCGTCTCTCCTCGCCGGAGCGCGAGTCCAGCGTGAAGCAGATGGTCGGGCGCGTCGTCGACACGGCAGTCGCCTGGGGCAAGCAGGGCGGCTACTTCGCCGACGAGGAGGAGGCCACGACGTTCGAGGCCGAGCTGAAGACGATCCTCGTCAACCAGTACGCCTCGTTCAACTCCCCCGTCTGGTTCAACGTCGGCTTCGAGGAGAAGCCGCAGTGCTCCGCGTGCTTCATCCTTTCGATCGACGACACGATGGACTCGATCCTCGACTGGATTCGCCGGGAGGGCGTCATCTTCCGCGGCGGCTCCGGCTCGGGCGTCAACCTCTCCGACCTCCGCTCGTCGAAGGAGCAGCTCTCGAAGGGCGGCTACGCCTCCGGCCCCGTCTCCTTCATGCGTGGCGCCGACTCGTCGGCCGGCACGATCAAGTCGGGTGGCAAGACGCGGCGTGCCGCGAAGATGGTCGTGCTCGACGTCGACCATCCGGACATCGAGGAGTTCATCTGGTGCAAGGCCAAGGAGGAGCGCAAGGCGCGCGTCCTCGAGGCGGCGGGCTACGACATGTCGCTCGATTCGCCCGACTGGGCGTCGATCCAGTACCAGAACGCGAACAACTCCGTGCGTGTCAGCGACGCGTTCATGGAGGCGGCCGTCGAAGGCCGCGAGTTCAACCTCACCGCCCGCACCGACGGCTCGGTTGTCGAGACCGTCGACGCGCGCGAGCTGCTCAAGCAGATCGCAGCCGCGGGCTGGGAGTGCGCAGACCCGGGCCTGCAGTACGACACGACGATCAACGCATGGCACACGCTGCCGAACACCGGCCGCATCAATGCGTCGAACCCGTGCTCGGAGTACATGTCGATCGACGACTCGGCGTGCAACCTCGCGTCGCTCAACCTGATGAAGTTCCGCCGTGAGGACGGCGAGTTCGACGTCGAGGCGTTCGAGCACGCATGCGACGTCGTGTTCCTCGCCCAGGAGATCCTCGTCGGCTACTCGTCATATCCGACGCCCGAGATCGGGCGGAACGCGAAGCGCTTCCGCCAGCTCGGCCTCGGCTACGCGAACCTCGGCGCGCTGCTGATGGCGCGTGGCCTGCCGTACGACTCCGACGAGGGTCGCGCGTACGCGGCCGGCATCACGGCGCTCATGACCGGGCGCGCGTATCGCAAGTCGGCCGAGATCGCCGGGCGCATGGGACCGTTCGACGGCTATCAGGTGAACCGTGCACCGATGATCGGCGTGATCGCGAAGCATCGCGCGTCGGTCGGCAACATCGAGAACACCGATGTCGTGCCGGGCGACCTGCTCACCGCGTGCCGCAAGGCGTGGGACGACGCGCTGAACCTCGGCGAGATCAACGGCTTCCGCAACGCGCAGGCGACGGTGCTCGCACCGACCGGGACGATCAGCTTCATGATGGATTGCGACACGACGGGCGTCGAGCCAGACTTCTCGCTCGTCAAGTCGAAGCGGCTCGTCGGCGGCGGCGAGATCACGATCGTGAACAAGACCGTGTCCGCCGGCCTCGAGAAGCTCGGCTACGCACCGCGCGAGGTCGACGAGATCGTTGCGTTCGTCGACGAGCGCAACACGGTCGTCGGTGCGCCGTACGTCAAGACCGAGCACTACCCCGTGTTCGACTGCGCCGTCGGCGACCGGGCGATCCACTACTCCGGTCACGTGAAGATGATGGGCGCGGTCCAGCCGTTCATCTCCGGCGCGATCTCGAAGACGGTCAACCTGCCCGAGACGGCGACGGTCGACGACGTGTCGAACCTGTACGCCGACGCGTGGCGGCTCGGCGTCAAGGCGATCGCGATCTACCGCGACAACTGCAAGGTCGCGCAGCCGCTTTCGAGCTCGGGCAGCGAGAGCAACACGGCCACGCCGCCGGTGCTCGTGCGCGAGCGCAAGCGGCTCCCGCTCGACCGCACCGAGGTCGGCCGCAAGTTCCAGGTCGGCGACCACGAGGGCTACATCCACGTCGGCCTCTACGACGACGGCAGCCCGGGCGACATCTTCGTCGACATCGCGAAGGACGGAACGACGATGTCGGGCCTGATGAACTCGCTCTGCCTCGCCGTGTCGATGGGCCTCCAGTACGGCGTGCCGCCCGAGGTGTACGTCTCGAAGCTCTCGCACATGCGCTTCGAGCCGAGCGGCATGACGAACGACGTGGACATCCGCGCCGCGAAGTCGATCGTCGACTACATCTTCCGCTGGTTCGGCAAGAAGTTCCTCACGCCGGAGCAGCAGGAGGAGGTCGGGATCCTCTCGCCCGAGGTGAAGGCGATGCTCGCCGACCGCTACGCGAACGGCGGCGAGACGGTAGCCACTCCGAGCGTGACGCCCACCGCCGGCCAGACCGCGCTCTTCAACGCGTGGGAAGACGCAGTCGAGTGCGCCCGCTGCGGCGGCAGCATGATCCGCACCGGGTCGTGCTACACGTGCCGCGACTGCGGGACGAACACGGGCTGCTCGTAGCGTCTGGCGGGCGGCGGCGCCACTGAACTGACGACTGAGGCCCCGGAAAGGGGCCTCAGTCGTCAAAGAGCACAGCGAGCCCGATCGTGGAACGGGAATCGCCACCCGAGAGGCCGGCGGACATCGGGGTTGCCACAGACGTTCCAACGCTTCGTCGTATTCTCATGCCGTGATGGAGAAACGCCGGTGACGCTGCGGGCCGACGGCACGCGGCCGACGGTCGAGGCGGTGGCGGCGCTCGCCGGCGTCTCGACGGCGACCGTTTCGCGCGTCCTGAACCACTCGCCGCGCGTGAGCGCCGCGG
>DATEXK010000184.1:0-2510 GCA_035257065.1 Gaiellaceae bacterium
CCAGGCCACGGCCACAGGCAGGATCGCCAACAGATAAAGCACTGCCAGGCTCAGCACCGGCACGTGCGGCTTCAGCAGCTCGATCGCGCCGGTCACGACGAAAATGAGCCCAAGGCATGTCGATGTCCGCAGCGCCGCGCCACGCGCTCGGGTCGCCCTCACCGACCGTCGTGCGGGAAGTTCGGCGTTATCCATGCTCAACGAGGGCTCCACAGTCCTGCCCTCGACACTAATCGCATCCTCAACTCTTGGCGCGGCACCAGCAACTCGACGTCCTTCACGTCCAGACCATGTGTAAGGCCCAGGGAGGTTGTTCATGACCGCGTGTAGTCGGGTCATGGGTGCTTGGTGGCCGAGGCTGCCCTCCCGCACCCGCCCTGGCGGCCGGGCGGCCGGCCAAGTTTATGCACCCCACGGGCTCTGGCTGCAGACGCCAGCACGCGCACGCTGAAGTCCAGCCGACAGCAACGTGTAGGTGAAGATGGTGAGGCTCGTCGCGCGGATCCCGTCAGGGGGCGACCGACGACACCAATCGACCGACCTAGGAGCCCAGACGTGACCCAGCCCTTTTTCAGCGACGTTCCAGAGCGCGTTCCCTACGCGAGCGCAGGATCCGACGATTCGCTCGCCTTCAAGGCGTACGACCCAGAACTCGTGATCCGGGGAAAGCGGATGGAGGACTGGCTGCGGATCAGCGTCGCATACTGGCACTCGTTCGCGGCAAGCGGAAGCGACATGTTCGGAACCGCGACCTTCGACCGTCCGTGGACGCAGGAGCCGGACGATCCGATGGGTGCGGCACGCGAGAAGATGGCGGCGGCCTTCGAGTTCATCCAGAAGCTCGGCGTGCCGTTCTACTGCTTCCACGACGTGGACGTCGCGCCGGCGGGCGCGGGCTTCCGCGAGTTCACTTCGAATCTCGATGCGCTCGCCGACGACGCACTCGGATACCAGGAACGGACCGGCATCCAGCTGCTCTGGGGCACCGCGAACCTCTTCACCCACCCACGCTTCCAGGCGGGCGCGGCGACGAACCCCGACCCGGAGGTGTTCGCGTACGCAGCCGCGCAGGTCAAGAACATGCTCGCCGTCACGAAGCGCCTCGGCGGGGCCAACTACGTGCTCTGGGGCGGGCGGGAAGGCTACGACTCGCTGCTGAACACCGACCTGCGCCGCGAAGGCGAGCAGCTCGCGCGGTTCCTGCATCTCGTCGTCGACGAGAAGCACCGGATCGGCTTTGCCGGGACGCTGCTGATCGAGCCGAAGCCGATGGAGCCGACGAAGCACCAGTACGACTACGACGCGGCCGTCGTTCACGGCTTCCTCGCCCGCCACGGACTCGAGGGCGAGTTCAAGCTCAACCTTGAGGCGAACCACGCAACGCTCGCCGGCCACTCCTTCCATCACGAGATCGCGTACGCGACGGCCCACAACCTGCTCGGCTCGGTCGATGCGAACCGAGGCGACCCGCAGAACGGCTGGGACACCGACCAGTTCCCGAACTCAGTCGAAGACCTCGTGCTACCCCTGTACGAGATCGTGCAGGCCGGCGGTCTCGAGAACGGAGGCTTCAACTTTGACGCGAAGCTGCGACGCCAGTCGATCGACCGGATCGATCTCTTCCACGCCCACGTCGGCGGCATCGACACGCTGGCACGCGCGCTGATCGTCGCGGCGAAGCTCACCGACGACGGCATCCTCGCCCGGATGAAGGAACAGCGCTACTCCGCCTGGCAGGGCGATCTCGGTCAAGCGGTCGTCCACGGAACAGCGACACTCGCGGAGCTCGGCGACCGCGTCGAGTCGGGCGAGATCAACCCTGCTCCGGTCTCCGGCAGGCAAGAGCTGTACGAGAACGTCGTCAGCGACGCGCTGTGGAGCTGACGAGCTGCTCCTGGACTCGCCCCGCTCCGTGCGGGGGGACTGCCTCTTACGGTCGAGCGACCCCACGGGGGTCTATTCGTGCGTGCGTCTTCGTAGTGCTAGCGTGGCCAACGATGCCTGATCCTGTCTCGTGGTTGCAGATCGGGCAGGGGTGGAACGTGGTCACCTCCGATGGCGTCATCGTCGGCACGGTCGCGCAGGTCGAAGGCGATAAGCAGAGCGACATCTTCGACGGCCTGGCCGTCGAGTCGAGGCAACCTGCACAGATTCGCTATGTGCCGGGTGAGCAGGTCGGGGCGATCTATCCCGGCGAGGTGACCCTGAAGATCGCGTCCGCGGACACCGGCACGCTCGAGCCGTTTCAAGCGCCGCCGCCCGAGACGAAGTGGCTTCCGGGAAAGGCACCGCTCGCGATTCGGATGTCGAAGTGGCTGCGGGGAAAACGCTAGAGGCGCGTTGGGTTCAATTACTCGCGCGCTGGGATTGAATGATGGACTTGACGCCGGTTCGAGGTTGTCGGTGAGCTTGGGCGACGCGGTTTCGGATGGTCAGGTTCGAGCGTTGAGGTGTTGGTTGACGAGTTCGATCGGGCGGACGTAGTCGCCGCGGTTCCAGAGCATGCGACG
>DATEXK010000185.1:0-7788 GCA_035257065.1 Gaiellaceae bacterium
GACCTTCGCCGCCGGCGCGCCGCGCCGGATCGCCTCGACCGCCCAGCCGTGTGAGAGCAGCAGGTGATGCGCAGCCGCGACCGCGTCGGCCTCGCTCGTCCGACCGGGGGCATGCCTGCCCCGGGCGTGGCCGATCCAGGCGACGACCCACGGCTCGTTGTGCGTGACCCAGTGCCCGACGCGGTCGCCGAGCCTCGCCACGACCGTCTCCGCGTACTCGACGAACGCCTCTGCGGTCGTACGCACCGGCCAGCCGCCGGCGTCCTCGAGCGCCTGCGGCGTGTCCCAGTGGAACAGCGTCGGGAACGGCTCGATCCCGGCAGCGAGCAGCTCGTCCACGAGCCGGTCGTAGAAGTCGAGCCCCGCCTGGTTGAGCGGCCCGCGTCCGTTCGGGAAGACGCGCGGCCAGGAGATGGAGAAGCGGAATGCGCCAAGTCCGAGCTCGCGCATGAGCGCGATGTCCTCGGGATAGCGGTGGTAGAAGTCGCACGCGATCTCCCCCGTGTCGCCGCCTCGGACCTTGCCGGGGGTCGCGGCGAAGCGATCCCAAACGCTCTCGCCGCGACCGTCCGCGTGGGTCGCTCCCTCGACCTGGTAGGCGGCGGTGGCCGCTCCCCAGAGGAAGTCGGGTGGGAATTCGTCAGGCATCGGGTCCTCCACGGGTTGTCAGGGGCTTGTCGAAGGCGGCCGTGCCGTCGGGGCCGCCGTACAGGACGCAGCGAACGCGGTGCCCGGCTCCTACCTCGCGCCATTCGGGCAGCGCGGTCTCGCACTCGCTGCGCGCGAACGGGCAGCGGGGGACGAACGGGCAGCCGGGGGGAAGCGCGGTGAGGTCGGGAGGATCTCCCTGCACCTCGAAGCGCGTGTCCCGTCCGAAGTCGCCGTCCGGGTCGGGCGCAGCCTCGCGGAGCAGCCGAGTGTAGGGGTGGCGCGGATGGCCCATCACCGCTGACGCCGGCCCTACCTCCAGGAGGTGGCCGGCGTACATGATCGCGATCCGGTCGCTCATGTAGTAGGCCCCGGCGAGGTCATGCGTGACGAAAACGAGCGCGAGCGACTCGCTGCTCCGCAGCTCCAGCAGCAGGTTCATGATGCTGAGCCGGATGGAGACGTCCAGCATGGAGGTTGGCTCGTCGGCGAGAAGCACGGACGGGTGTACTGCCAGCGCTCGGGCGACTCCCACACGCTGCCGCTGCCCGCCCGAGAGCTGGTGCGGGTAGCGGCGGAGGAAGTCGGCGGCAGGGACGAGGCCCACCTGGGCGAGAAGCTTCTCGATCGCTGCCTTCTGCTCGTGCCGTGGGACGATCCCGAATGCCCGCAGAGGGCGGCCAACGCTGTAGCGGACGGTGTGCAGCGGATCGAGCGACGAGTAGGGGTCCTGGAAGATCATCTGCACGTGACGGCGGTGTTCGCGCAGTCGGCTCGCGCTGGGCCGGGCGGGCACGGGCTCCTGCCCGTTCACTCGGATCGTTCCGGCCGTCGGCCGATCGAGCATCAGCACCGTACGGATGAAGGTCGTCTTGCCCGAGCCGGACTCTCCGACCAATCCCAGAACCTCGCCCCTCTCGAGGGAGAGATCGACGTTGCTCAGCGCGTGCACGGTCTTCCCTCGTCCCAACCGACCGATCGTGTAGTGCTTGGTGAGTCCGCGCACCTCGAGCACAGGCGGTGCCGCGATCTCCTCTACGCCGACCACCGCCGGCGCGCTAGCCAACCGGGGCCTCCTTCTCGCTATATAGATGGCACACGACCAGATGCCCGTCGTCCCGCCCGATCGTGGGGGGATCGATCTCGTCGCAGGTTCCCGCCATCACCCTGGGGCAGCGAGGAGCAAAGGAGCAGCCGATCGGCAGGTTCCGCAGATCCGGCGGCTGGCCGGAGATACCCTCGAGCCGCCTGCGATCTCCACCGAGCGGCGGGAACGCCTCCATCAGCGCATTCGTGTACGGGTGGCGGGAGCGCTGGTAGAGATCCTTCGCGGCAGCATCTTCGACGATGGCGCCGGCGTACATGATCGCGATCCGATCGGCGATCTCGACGAGGAGGGAGAGATCGTGAGTGATGAACACGATGGCGAAGCCGAGATCGCGGCGCAGGTCGTTGAGCGACTGGAGGATCGAGCGCTGCACCACGACGTCGAGCGCCGTGGTCGGCTCGTCGAGGACGAGCAGCTTCGGGCGCAGGACGAGAGCGAGGGCGATCACCGCTCTCTGGCGCATGCCTCCCGAGAGCTGGTGTGGATAGGCGTCGAAGAATCGCCTTGGGATCTTCACCAGATCGAACGTCTCCTCGGCGCGCTTCCTGGCCTCCGCCGAGGACTCAACGCCGTGCGCAGCCATGGCATCCAGGAACTGATCGCGAATGCGCATCACCGGATTGAGCACGTTCATCGACGCCTGAAAGACCATGGAGATCTCGGTCAGGCGAAGCTCACGAAGCTCCTGGGGAGACAGCGAGGTCAGGTCGGTTCCCTGGTAGCGAACCGCGCCCGAAAGGATCTGGCCGGGCGGATCGAGCAGACCTGTTGCAGCCAGCGCCAGCGTCGTCTTTCCGCAGCCGGACTCGCCGGCGATCCCGACCACCTCGCCGGTGCCGACCGTCAGGCTCACGTCTCTCACGATGGTGACCACCGGACGTCCCGTCCATCCGTAGCCGACGGAGAGCCCGTCGATCTCGAGCACGGCGCTGATCTCAGTCCCTCCTCAGGTTCGGGTTGGCGATCTCGTCGACCGCGAAGTTGAGCAACCCCAGCGCCGTGCCGAAGAGCATGATGCACAGACCGGGCACCAGGAGCCACGTCCACAGTCCCATCAGCGTGGCCTCATCGTTCTGCGCCCAGTAGAGCATCGTCCCCCAGGTGACGGTGTTGATGTTGCCGAGTCCGATGAACTCGAGGCCCGCTTCCGCGAGCACGGCGAACAGCGCGGCGCCGAAGAAGTTGGCCACCATGATCCCGAGCATGTTCGGGACGATGTGGGAGAGGACGATGTGCCAGCGGCCTTCGCCCGAGATTCGAGCGGCTTCCACGAAGGGGCGATTGCGCAGGGCGATCGCCTGCGATCGCAGCACCCTCGCCCCCCAGGCCCAGCCGGTGATGGTGATGACGCCGACGAGCACGAGCGTGCTGCCGGATCCGCCCGATCCTTGGAGGTAGGCGGAGAGGACGATCAGCAACGGCAGCGCGGGCAGGACGAGGAAGACGTTGGTGACCATCGCGGATGCGGTGTCGGTGAGGCCGCCCACGTAGCCGGCGAAGATGCCCGTCACCAGTTGGACGAGGCAGATGAGCGCGCCCGTCCCCAGTCCGACCGAGACGCTTGCCCGCGTGCCCCAGATGAGCTGGGAGAGGATGTCCTGGCCGCCCGCCGTGGTGCCGAACCAGTGCTTCCAGCTCGGCCCGACCCCTATCGGGAAGTTGATGTCGTTGGGCGAGTAGGGCGAGATGACCGGTGCCAGCAGCGCGATGACGATGAAGAACGCAAGGATCGACGCGCCCAAGACGGCGCGCGGGTTCGAGAGGACGGCCCGCACGTTCACGTGCCCGCCTCCACGCGCACACGCGGGTCGACGAGCACGTACAAGGCGTCTGCCAGGAAGTTCGCCACCAGGAGGGTGACCGTGATGATGAGGAAGATCCCCTGCATGAGCGGATAGTCCTCGTTGAGGACCGCCTGGAGGAGCCAGTAGCCGATTCCCTGGTACGAGAAGACGATCTCGATGAAGACCTGGCCGCCGACGACGATGCCCAGGGCCAGCGCGAGCTGCGTGAAGATGGGCAGGATCGCGTTCCGCGCCGCGTAGCGGTAGGCGATGGTTCGATTGCTGAGGCCCTTGGCTCGCGCGAACTTGACGTAGTCGTCGTTCATGACGGTGAGCATGCTGTTGCGCATCAGCAGCACCCAGCCGCCGAGCGAGACGAAGGTGAGCGTGAAGGCGGGTAGCACCGCGTGCTTCAGGACGTCGAGCGTGCCGCCGAGCCCAGCAGGCCCGCCTGGAGTGCGGCTGCCGCCGATCGGGAACCAGCCGAGCTTGAAGGCGACAAAGTAGACGAGGAGCGTCCCGAGCCAGAACGGCGGCGTCGCACCGAACATCACGCCCAGGGGAACCAGGAAGGTGTCCAGGCGCGCATTTCTGTTGCCTCCCGCCGCGCCGCGCCGCCAGGCGGCCACTATTCCCAGTCCGCAGCCCAGGACGAAGGCAAGAAGCGTCGCGAAGCCGACCATCCCGAGCGTCCACGGGAGCGACTGCCGGATCATGCTGCTCACCGTCGACGGGTAGTAGGTGAAGGACCTGCCCAGGTTGCCGCTGAGAGTCTGCCTGAGGTAGGAGAAGTACTGCCCGACGACGCTCTGGTGCGTGTCGAGCCCGAACTGCTTCTCCAGCGCTCTCCTCGCCAATGGGCTGATTCCGGGGATCTTCGCGAGCTTCGTCTGCACGGGATTGCCGGGCATCAGCCGCGGCAGCGCGAAGTTGACCGTCACCGCAACCCAGAGCGTCAGAACCAGGACCGCGAACCGTCTGAGGAGGTATCGCAACGAGCCACCTTTCGCAGCCGATTACGCAGAGAGCAACTCACCGCCCGGTGAGCTGCTCTCTGCTGGTTACGTCATGTGGTTAGTACTTGTGGACGTTGATCAGCACCAGCTTGCCACCGGGGTTGTCCGGTGCTTCGCCGGCGTTGTAAGGATTGGCAGCGCTCGGCCACCCGGTGAAGTCCTTCGTGTTGTAGTCGAAGAAGTTCGTCCGGGCCGTGATCGGGATGACCGGCACGTTGGTCATGACGTCCTGTGCCATGGCCTGAACAGTCGCCTTCTGCACCTTCGGGTCGCTGCTCGCAGCGTAGGTCGCCAGCGCCTTCTCGATTGTCTTGGAGGTGTAGCGAGTCATGTTCGTCTTGCCTGCGATCTGCGACTTCGCGAAGTTGTAGTAGTAGATGAAGTACGGCGACGGGCCGCCGGCTGCGCCCCAGGCCCAGGTCACAGCCATGTCGTACTTGCCGGCCGGGAGATTGCCCGAGTACGTCGCGTACGGGGCCTGGATGACGGACGAGCTGATCCCGAGTGCCTTGAGCTCCTGGGAGATCATCGAGGCGATGGTGATGTAGTCGGTCCAGCCCGGGCCCCCGATCAGGATGGTCTGGTTCGGGATCGCCTTGCCGTTCGGCATCGTCAGCTTGCCGCCCTTCAGCTTGTATCCGGCAGCTGCCAGGGCGCTCTTCGCCTTCGACACGTTGTATGTCCACTCGAGGGACTTGAGCGGCTTCTCGTTGATCCACGACGCGATCTGGCCCGGGATGGCTCCGGTCTCAGCTGCCCCCGTCGATGCGGGGATCGCTCCGAAGTACGCACGCTGGGCGATCAGGTTCGTGTTCAACCCCATAGCCAGCGCCTTGCGGAACGCTACGTCGTTATACGGCGCCTTCGTCGTGTTGAAGACGAGGAAGTTCGCGTTCGTGACGGGCCACCAGTACTTCAGGTTCACAGGATCCTTGGTGACATACGTCTTCGCCGGATTGGTGATCGCGTCGTAGGTGTACTGGATGTTGTTGTTGATCAGGTCGAGCAGGGCGGTGTCGTTCGACTTGACTGCCGTCATGAGGACCTGGTCGATGTACGGGTGCCCCGCCATCCAGTAGTTGGGGTTCTTCTTGTAGACGATCGTCGTCGGCGAGTACGAGGCCATCGTGAACGGCCCTGTTCCCACCGGATCGGTGTTGGTCGCGGTGGCGGGGTCGGTGATGCTCGACCAGATGTGCTGCGGGACGATGAACTGGGCCGCGAAGATCACGAGCGCCGGCGTGTCCGGCTTCGAGAACTTGAACGTGACCTGATTCGTCCCCGTCGCCGTTACCGACGACAAGGTGGTTCCGGTCCAGACGCCGTTCACGTCGATGCTGGGATTCGCCTTGACATAGTTGAACGTGAAGGCCACATCCGCCGCCGAGAACGGCTTCCCGTCGCTCCACGTGGCGTTCGCGCGAGTGTTGACGACGAGCGTCAGGTTCTTGTCCGTCCACTTGTACGAGGTACCGAGGGTGTACGTCAGCTTGCTCGTGGCCGGGTTGAAGTAGAAGAGCTGCTCGTACAGACAGCTCAACGTTCCACCGGCCTGGGATCCCTGCGAGGTCAAGGGGTTGAAGTTGTCGGGGATCGTCCCCCATGGCATCTCGACCTTGAGCGTGCCGCCGGTCGTGATCGCGCTGCTTCGCGGCGAAGCGGCGGCGAACCCGGAGACGAGCGCCAGCGCCGCTCCTGAGGCGACGACAAGGGCGGCCAGCAGCACCTTCAGCCTTGTCGCTTTCGTGTACTGCCAAAAACGGTGTGTCACAACCCTTCCTCCTTCTGTCTGTGCGACGAGCCTTGCGCGCCGCACGTCGCGGGCGGGCGTGTGTTCCGCCGGAACACGGGCGGTTGTTTCAGCGAGCTCGGCGACCTTGCGCCAGCGGCTGATCCGACCACGCTCGCCGATGTGTCCGTGGCGTCACGACCCAGACGACTTAGGGGCTTCTGCCCAGAAACCGACCGAGATACGCCACTGCTGTGCGGGCCCCGGCCGAAGGATCCCACCGGTACGCTGCGGAACACGACCCCAATTTAACTCCCCCTGCGCGGTCGACGCAATACGTGAATTCCCGGATTATTTCGGACAACTGTTCCGGAACATTTGCTTCCGTGCCACAATGCGAGCGTGCCGAGAGAGCTGCTAGGCGAAGCGTCGCAGAGCCCGGGGCGAGTGACGGCCCGCGACATCGCGCAGCTCGCCGGCGTGTCCGCCGCGACCGTGTCGCGCGTCCTCAACGGCCGCAGCGACGTGTCGGAGGAGACGCGGTCACTCGTCACCCGGCTGATGCGCGAGCAGGGCTACCCCGGCAAGCGGAGAACGGGACGCAAGGCGCGCGGCGCGGCGAACGGCCGCCCCGGCCTCGTCGTCGGCGTCCTGGTGCCGCTCGTGCACCGCGTCTACTTCTCCGCCATCCTCGGTGGTGCAGCCGAGGCGCTCTACGAGCAGAACATCAAGCTGATGCTCTCGCCGACCCTGCACGAGCACGAGCGTGAGACCTCGCTGCTTGCGTGGCTGATGCACGGGATGGCCGACGCCGCCCTGCTGATCCTGCCCGACGAGTCGAGCGACGAGCTCGAGGCCCTTCTCGACCGGGGCTACAGATACGTCGTCATCGACCCGCGAAAGCCGCTGGCCGAGCGGATCCCCTCAGTCTCGGCAGCCCATACGTCGGGGGCCGACCAGGCGATGCAGCACCTGCTCTCGCTTGGGCACCGCCGTATAGCGGCAGTGACCGGCCCTGCCGGATGGCAGGCGACGGAGGACCGTCGCCGCGGTTACTGGGCGGCACTCGCCGCCGCCGGGATCCTGCCGGACGCAGAGCTCGAGGTCGAAGGCGACTTCGAGATCGCCGGCGGCGTGACGGCGGGCGAGCACCTGCTCGACCTGCGCAATCCGCCGACGGCTGTCTTCGCCTTCAACGACAACCTGGCGATCGGCGTGATCCAGGCGGCGCGCTCCCGCGGCCTGCGCGTTCCCGAGGACGTCTCGGTCGTCGGCTTCGACGACCTCGAGTTCTCCGCGATCGTCACGCCGGCCCTGACGACAGTCCGCCAGCCGCTCGCGGAGATGGGCCGAACGGCGGTGAGCATGCTCGTTCGCCTGCTGGAGCGCCAGCGCTTCGAGACGCTCCACTTCCAGCTCGGAACGAGGCTTGTCGTTAGGGAGTCGACGGCGCCAGCGCCGGCCCGGCACCGAAGCGTGTAGCTGCCTCGGAGCTTCACAACT
>DATEXK010000186.1:0-7262 GCA_035257065.1 Gaiellaceae bacterium
CGTACCGGCCGTGACCCTGCAATGTCGGACGCGGGTCGTCGTCGTGCTGCGGCTCCGCCAGCAGTAGCTCGAGCGCGCTCTCCTCGAGGTCGTGTGGCGCGTGCTCCTGCAGCTCCTCTGCTGTCGGGTCGAGGAGATCGATCCAGTTCGCGGCCATCGGGCCGCGTTCGACGCGGAGGTTGCTAGACCTCCGCGGTCTCAGGGCGCGGCGCGCTCGTCGCCGTTCCCTCGGGGCCTTCTTCCGCGGCGAGGAAACGCTCCGCGTCGAGGGCCGCCATACAACCGGTGCCGGCGGCCGTGACCGCCTGGCGGTAGATGTGGTCCTGGACGTCGCCGGCGGCGAACACGCCCGGGATGTTGGTGGCGGTGGAGCCGGGCTTGGTCAGGAGATAACCGTTCTCGTCGTGATCGAGCTGGTCGACGAAGAGCGACGTGGTCGGGTCGTGGCCGATCGCGACGAAGACGCCGTTGGTCGCGACGTCGCGGACCTCGTCGGTCTCGGTGTCGCGCAGGCGCACGCCCTCGACCGTCGTCTCGCCGAGGATGTCCTCGACGATCGCATTGGTCACGAACTCGATCTTCGGGTGGTTGCGGGCCCGCTCGATCATGATCGGCGAGGCGCGGAACTCGTCGCGCCGGTGCACGACCGTCACCTTGCTCGCGTAGCGGGTGAGGAACGCCGCCTCCTCCATCGCCGTGTCGCCGCCGCCGACGACGACAAGCTCCTTGTCGCGGAAGAAGGCGCCGTCGCAGGTGGCGCAGGCCGAGACGCCGCGACCCTGGAGCCGCTGCTCGCCGGCGATGCCGAGCCAGCGTGCGCTCGCGCCGGTTGCGACGATCACCGCGTTCGCCCGGTGCTCTTCACCTTCGATCCAGATGCGGAACGGCCGCTCGGAGAAGTCGACGCGCGTGACGTCGTCCGTGATGAAGTCGACGTCGAAGCGCTCCGCCTGGCGCCGGAACTCCGCCATCATCGCGGGGCCCATCACACCTTCGGGGTACCCGGGGTAGTTCTCGACGTCGCTCGTAATCATCAACTGGCCACCCCAGTTGAAGCCTTCGATCACCAGCGGCTTGAGGTTTGCCCTCGCCGCATAGAGGGCTGCCGTGTACCCCGCCGGGCCGCCCCCGATGATGATCAGATCGCGTACGTCGCTCATGCCAATCCTTCCTCGAAGAACTCTCTATGCCCTATTAAACGAATCAGGTCGGCGGGACGTTCCCGGCCGCCGGGGCACAGTGTGCCCGTCGGTCGGTCGGCCGGGTGTGGTGGATGGCTAAGATCGGAGTGCTCGGGCAAGGGAGGCGCCAATGGCAATGACCGTCACGTGGAACGACCTTCGCGAACTGGCAGGCTTCCAGGCCGACCAGGGATACGCCGTCAGCCTCTACCTGAACCTCGATCCGAGGGAGGCGCCGACCCCGGCCGGCGTCGAGACGAGGGCGAACTCGCTGATCTCCGAGGCGAGCCGCACGCTCGAGGAGCGGAAGAGCTCGCTGAGCCGCGAGGCGCGCGAGGCCTTGAAGGGCGACGTCGGACGGATCCAGGCGTGGTTCGACGACGGATTCGACCGGCGCGGCCTGCGCGGGGTCGCGGTCTTCGCGGCGGGCCTCGACAACCTCTGGAGCACGCTGTCGCTGCCCGACCCGGTGGCGGATCGCGTCACTATCGGCGGCGACCTGTGCCTTGCGCCGCTCGCGCGTCTCGCAGGGCGGGCAGACCCGCTGCTCGTCGCCGCCGTCGGCCGTGAGCGCGGACAGGTGTTCCGGCTCCGGAGCGGCAACCTTGTCGAGATCGCCGACGACACCGAGGCGGTGCCGGGACGGCACGACCAGGGTGGCTGGTCGCAGGGGCGCTTCGAGCGCCACATCGACGAGCTGGTCGAGCAGCACTGGCGCCGTGTCGTCGACACGCTCGACTCCTGTGTGCGGAAGCTGCACGGTGCGCGTGTCGTACTCATCGGTGCCGAGGACATGCGCTCGGACTTCGCGGGGATCCTCTCGAGCGACGTGAACAACCGCGTGCTCGGCTGGGCGACGGCGGATTCGCGCGCTGATGCAGCACAGCTGCTCGACGCCGTGCGTCCGGTGGTCGAGGAGTGGTGGGCGAAGCGCGACGAGGCGGTGATCGCGCGCTGGCGTGAAGAGTCCGGCAAGAACGGCCGCGCAGCGACCGGCTGGGAGCAGACCCTCGAGGCTGCATCGGACGGCCGCGCCGAGCTGCTGCTCGTGCAGGACGGCGTCGACGAGCCGGCGTATCAGTGTCCCGCGTGCGGCAGAGCGCAGAGTGCGACCGGCAGCTGTCCCCTCGACGGCACGACGCTCGAGAGCCGCGAGAGCGGCCTCGACCTCGCCGTGCACAAGACGCTCGTGCACGGCGGGACAGTGCACGTGATTCGCGAGCGGCGCGACCTCGAGCCGGTCGGCGGCGTCGGCGCGCTGCTCCGCTACTAGCGCGCGACTACGCGGCGTCGGCTTGGGAGTCAGGGACGCCGGCAGGAAGCTCCGGCGTCTTCACCGTGCGAACGGCGAGCTCGATGTCTCTCAGCTCGGCGAGATTCGACGTCGACGTGATGCCGTGATCCTTCAGCTTGCGCGCACCCGGGAGCACGCTGCGTTCGAACGAGCCGACGCTGTCGTTGTACGCGCGGACAGTGCTCTGCAGACGGTCGCCGATCTTCGCGAAGTGCTCCGTGAGTGTTGCGAGGCGCTTGTAGAGCTCACGGCCGAGCTCGCTGACTTCCTTCGCCGACTCCGCGATCGTTTCCTGGCGCCAGTTGAGGGCCACGATCCGCAGGAGGCCGATGAGCGTCGTCGGGGTCGCGATGAGGACGCGGTTGTTGACGCTCTCCTCGATCAGTCCGGGATCCTGTTCGAGCGCGGCGCTCAGGAACGTCTCGCCCGGCAGGAACAGCACGACGAAGTCGGGGCTCGGATCGAACTGCGACCAGTAGTTCTTCGCGCCGAGCTTCGTCACGTGATCGCGGACCTGGCGTGCATGCTCGCGGAGCTTGAGCGTCCGCGATTCGTCGTCCTTGCACTCCAGCGACTCGATGTAGGCCTGGCCTGCGACCTTGGCGTCGACAACGACGCTGCCGCCGCCCGGCACCTTGACGACGAGATCCGGCCGGATGCTCCCGTCGTCCGTCGCGACATGGTGCTGCGTCTCGAAGTCGCAGTGCTCGAGCATCCCGGCCATCTCGACGACGCGGCGGAGCTGGATCTCGCCCCAGCGGCCGCGGACGTTCGGCCGGTCGCGAAGCGCGCTCACGAGGTTGCCGGTCTCGCTGCGCAGCTCCTTCTGCGTCTCGGTCAGCTGGCGCACCTGCTCGGCGAGCGAGGAGTACGCACCCTTGCGCGCGACCTCGAGCTCCTGGAGCTTCCCGTCGACCTTCTGCAGCGACTCCTTGAGTGGGCCGACGAGATGCTCGACGGCCTGTTCCTTCTGCCCGAGCTTGGCGGCGGCCAGCTCGAGGAACGACTCGTTGTTGTTGCGCAGCGCTGCCGCGGCGAGCGCGTCGAATCGCGACGTGAGGTCGCGCTCGGTCTTCTCGAGCAGGGCGACCTTCTCCGCCGTCCGGCCTTGCTCATGCTCGAGCTCGACGCGCAGCGCGGCGGTCTCCGCAGCACCGCGCGAGCGGGCGTAGAGCCACGCGGCGCCTGCGCCGACGATCAGTCCGATGAGGAGTCCGGCGATGACCATTGGGCGGACGAACGCTAGAGCAGGCGTCGGACGGAGCCTGGGTCAGCTCAGAACGGCGCCCGAGCCGCCTCGAAGTCCCGGCCGCACGAGGATCGAGCTGCCGCTCGGGTGCAGATCGACGATGTCCGCAAGCGGGACGAGGACGAGGCCGCCGGCGCGGAGCCGTCGTCCGGCCAGACGACCTCCTCGACGTAGCCGACGTGGACACCGTTCGAGTCGACGCGAAAGCCCTCGCAGTGCTCCAAGAGGTACGCGTCCGTCCAGCACGTGGAGGGGTGAGCGTGAGCGTGGCTGTGCATCTCGATGTCGCTCTTCCTGGGAGACGGAGGGAGGCGGCGCCGGGCGCCGCCCCCCAAACGTCACGTCGTCGTGATCGCCACCTTGCGCGGCTGCTCGTGCACGGCCTTCGGGATGTGCACGGTCAGGACGCCCTTCGTATACGCGGCGCGCACGTGCTCGCCGTCGATGTCCGGCGGGAGCGTGAAGTGCCGCTCGAAATGCGTCTCGAGGCGCTCGTGGACGCGAAGCGTCTTCTCCGTCTTCGTCAGCTCTTCTTCGCGCTCGCCGGTGATGGCGAGCGTGTGGTCGCGGACCTCGATCTCGAGCTCCTTCTCGTCGTAGCCCGGTACTTCGAGCTCGACGACGACCTCGCCGTCCGTCTCGTAGACGTCGGCCGAAGGTGTCAGCGCCGGCATGGCGCCGAACTCCTCGAAGAAGCGGCGCATTCGCCGGTCGAGCCCGTCGAGCTCGCGAAAAGGAGCCCACTTCTCGATCAGGGGCATGCTCCACCTCCTTTCTCGCGCAACGGCTCCCCCGGATCGGGCGCGGACACATCGGTAGTTCGGCGCACATCGCGCCGCCGCGACTCAGAGGCCGGCTGTGTCGGTCGCGTGACCGGCGATCGTGCGCTCGACCTGGACGGGACCACGAAAATGCCAGATCCAACGAACCCGTGAGTCCATCGGATCTGGCTCGCACACCCTATCCCGGTTCCGAGCTCTCGGTCAAGCGGGAAGGCGCTGCGCGTCCACGCTGGTACGATCGCCGACCGTGGCCAGGCGCTCGCCGACGAAGAAGATGGGCGCTCCGGCGTCGCCGCGCTCAAAGGCGCCGCCGGCCGTGCGCTCGGCCGGAACGCCGGCGACGCACGACAGGCGCCGGCTGCTGATCATCGGTGGCGCTGCCGCCCTGGTCGTCCTCGCCGCGGTGCTTGCGTTCGTGCTCACCCGCAAGAGCTCGCCCGCCGCCGCCGGGCCGGCCCCGATTCCGTGGGCACAGCTCGGCGCGCTGCAGACAGGCCCGCCACCCTGGAACAACGGCGTCGGGGCCCTCACCGGCCGCCTCAAGCTGCTCGATCTGAACGCGCTCGGCGCCGAGGGCACGGTGCTCCACACCCACTCGCATCTCGATCTGTACGTGAACGGCAAGCACGTGGTGCTACCGGCGCTGATCGGCATCAACGACAACTCGTACATCACCGAGGTGCACACGCACGACGCGACCGGCGTCATTCACATCGAGTCCCCCACGCAGCGCACGTTCACCCTGGGCCAGCTCTTCGGCGAGTGGGGCGTGAAGCTGACTGCCTCGTGCGTCGCCAACTACTGCGGCCACCTGAAGTTCTGGGTCAACGGGACGCAGATCAGCGGCGATCCGGCCGCGCTCGACTTCCGCGCCCACCAGGAGATCGTGATCGCGCAGGGCCCACCGCCCCTCATCGTGCCGAAGTCCTACGCCTTCCCGCAGGGCGAATAGCCCGCAGGTCGCCGGGGATTCCTAGCCGGCGAGCGCGGTGTCGAGTGCGGCGACGAGTGTCGCCTTGTCGGTCGGCGACTGAAGCGACACGACGGTGGGCGTCGCGGTGCCCCGGCCGACGAGGATCGTCGGCGTCGACTGCACCTTTGCCTTCACTGCTTCGGCGTCGAACGCAGACGCCGCCTTCGCGACGGCGGACGAGTTGCGATCGGCGAGCAACTTCGGCACGTCGAGGCCGGGAATGCTCGCGGCGGCGGAGGCGACCATGGCCTCGTTCAGCCAGCCCGTGTTCTCCGTGCCCTGGTTGAAGTAGAGGATCTCGCCGAAGTTGAACGCGCGGTTCTGGTCGCCGGCGGCGATCATCGCCTTGCGGCCGCGGCTGGAGTCGGGGCCGATGAAGTCGAGCACCTTCAGGTCGACCTTGACCTTCCCGGTCTTCACGTAGTCCGTGACGATCGAGGGAAAGACCTCGGTGTCGAACTGCTGGCAGAACGGGCACTGGAGATCGATGTACTCGACCATCGTGACCTTCGCCGAGGGCGAGCCGAGCGTCATGCCGTTCTGCGGGATCCCGTTGAAGTTCTTGGCGACCTCGGCCGCGGCGGGCAGCCCATTCGCGATCGAGCCGACGTTCGGCACGCCCTTCGGCGTCGACGATCCGCCACCCGTGAAGACGACGATCAGCACGACGACGATCGCGATGACGACCGCAGCCGCTCCGGCGCCGATCAGCACGCGCGGCGAGGCCTGCCGGCGGCGCGGCCCGCCCTTCGACTGGACGGGAGGCGGCGCGCTCTGCGCGCGGCGCTTCTCTCTGCTCTTCTTGCCGCTAGCCATCGGTGGCAAGCGTAGCCGCGTCGTCGCCGGAGCCGGCAGCGGCAAGCGCTAAGAATGCGATGAGAAGCACGAACCCGGTGAGCGTGAGAGTCGGGATCGTCATGAAGCCGAACTCGTTGATCCACTTGACCGAGCAGCCGACGCCGATCTGGCACGACTTCGGAGTCGCGACGACGTGGTTCTCGACGAGCAGATGGTAGGTGGACACGCCGGCCCCGACGATCGGCAACGGCAGGAGATACCGCGCGACGCGGTGGTCGCCAGTGAGTGCGGCGAGGAGCGTCACGATCGAGAGCGGGTACATACAGATGCGCTGGAACCAGCAGAGCTCGCAGGGGACGAAGTTCGCGATCTCCGAGAAGAAGAGGCTGCCGCCCGTGGCAATCGCCGCGACGACGAACGCAGCCCAGAGCTCGTAGCCCCAGAGGGCCGAGCGGAGCGTGCGCAGCGGGCCTCGCACACCGGCGAGTGCGGCGAGCCCGACGAGGATGAGGAGGCCGGCGAGCACCTGGCCGACGACGCCGAGGATCGCGAGCGCGACGATCGTGTCATGCGTCATGGCGAGAGCTTTGCATACCCCGTGGTTCGACCACTACGCTGACCGAGCCGGGGTGGCGGAACTGGTCAGACGCGCCCGACTTAAAATCGGGTGGCCTTCGGGCCATGCGGGTTCAAGTCCCGCTCCCGGCACTCTGGAGGCTGCTGCGCGACGTCTCACGAGCTCGCCTGAACTTCCTCCGTCTTAGGTGGGAGCACGGTAGGCGCAAGGGAGATCTCATCCGTACGATGGCCCAGGGGTGGAGCCGCTGCTGACGATCGCCGAAGACCTCGAGCGCCGCGACGAGCTGGCGGCAGAGGCGCTGCTCAAGGTCGAGCGCCTGCAGGCCGAGGTCGACGGGCTGCGCGCCGAGGCCGGCGCGGTGGCCGCGTTCCTGCGGGAGTTGCCGGCGGCTCGGGCGGCGCTCGA
>DATEXK010000187.1:0-8510 GCA_035257065.1 Gaiellaceae bacterium
CCGGCTGCGCGCCTCCGGGTCGAGTCCTTCGTGCCGTTTGAGCACCTCGATGTTCGTCTGGATGCTCGTCAGCGGCGTGCGCAGCTCGTGTGACGCGTCGGCGACGAACCGGCGCTGCGTGTCAAGCGACTCCTCCAGGGCCACGAGCATCGTGTTGAACGCGCCGCCCAGGCGCGAGAGCTCGTCGCGGCCCGTCACCGGCACGCGCTCGCTCGGCTCCCCCGTCGCGGCGATCCGCTCTGCGGTTGCGGTCAGACGCCGGACCGGGACGAGCGCCGCGCGTGAGACGAGCGCGCCTCCAGCGGCGCCTGCGGCCAGGCCGCCGGCGAGGACGAGCAGCAGGATGAGCTGCAGGCGGTGGAGCGTACGGTCGACGTCGTCCGTCGGCCGCACGAGCTGCAGCGCGGCCCCGTGGGTCACTCCGTCCGGCGTGACTCCAGAGCCGACGTAGACCGTGTAGATGCGAACAGGCTTGTCGCCGACCTCTCCGTTCGCGAAGAAGGGACCGTGCGTCCGCGCGGCGACCGCAATCGTCTTCGAGTTCACCGGGACCTTCGAGGGCTCGTTCGACGCGAGCTGTGTCTTGCCGTCGTCGAGAACGAGCTGGAGGTACATCGCGGTCACGCTTGGTCCATGTTGCGGCGTGGGAAAGGGGCGGTTGTCGAAGGCGTGGAGGAGAAACACCTTGTTGCTCGACACCTGTTGGTACTGCTGCTGCAGCTGCTGATCGACACTCGTGCGCAGCTCGTTGCGCATGACGACGTAAACGACCGCGGAGGCGATCGCAACCGTTGCCGCAACGACGAGCGCGGCGGCCAGCGCGAGGCGGAGCCTGAACGTCACGGTTCGCGCAGCACGTAGCCGGTGCCGCGCACCGTGTGAATCAGGCGGGCGTCGCTCTCCGCCTCGGTCTTGCGCCGGAGATAGCCGACGTACACGTCGAGCGCGTTCGAGGAGTGGCTGAAGTCGTAGCCCCAGACGCGCTCGTAGATCAGCGGCCGGGGGAGCACCTGCCGCGGATTGCGCATGAAGAGCTCGAGCAGGTGGGCTTCGGTCGTCGTCAGCTCGAAGCGGCGGCCGCCGCGCCGCGCGTCCATCGAGCCGAGATCGAAGGTGAGATCGGCGAAGCGCAGGACGTCGAGCGGCTCTTGCTCGAGTGATCGCCGGAGCAGGGCGCGCAGCCGCGCGAGCAGCTCGTCGAGCGCGAACGGCTTCGGCAGATAGTCGTCGGCGCCGGCATCGAGGCCTTCGACCCGGTCGCCCACGGCGTCCCGTGCGGTCAGGAGCAGGATCGGGACTCGGTTGCCCTCGCGGCGAAGCCGGCGCGTGACGTCGAGCCCGTCGTACCCGGGCATCATCACGTCGAGCACGACGGCGTCCGGGGTGCGCCGCTCGATCGCTGCGAGCGCGGCGTCGCCGTCAGCCGCGAGCTCGACCTCGTAGCCGGCAAGCTGAAGCGCCCGTTCGAGTGACTCGCGGACGGCGCGGTCGTCGTCTGCAACGAGGACGAGCATTCACTCGTAAGTCTGACGCTTCACGTGAGAGGCCGCTAAGAGAGCGCAGGAAAACGGAGTTTTACCGCTCTTCTCTCATGTGATTTTCACACCGCAATGGTCAGATGAGCCCCAAGTGGCTGCCCTCGACCGCATCCGATCCGTGCCCGAGCCGCAGCTTCCGGCTGTCTCCGTCCGGCGGCACCGGCGCCAGGCCCTCGGCCTGACGGCCGTCTGGGTGGTCGTGCTCGGCAATACGGCCGCGATCGTCTGGCTGTGGATCCACGGCGGCAATCTCACGCTGAAGAGCAGCGGCGACGTCCTCACGAGCATCGCGCGTCTGACCGGCTTGCTCAGCGCCTACCTCGCGCTCATCCAGGTGATTCTCCTCGCTCGGGTCCCCGCGCTCGAGCGGCTCGTCGGCTTCGATCGGCTGACCGTCTGGCATCGCTGGAACGGCCACGCCTGCCTCGACCTCGTGCTCGCGCACGTCGTCTTCAGCATCTGGGGCTATGCGCTGCTCGACCGGTACTCGCTGCCGAAGGAGATCTCGACGATGCTCGGCGGCGGCATCTACCCCGGGATGATCACCGCCACCGTCGGCACCGTGCTGCTCATCGCAGTCGTCGTGACGTCAGTCGTGATCGTGAAGCGCCGCCTGCGCTACGAGTGGTGGTACTCCGTGCACCTGCTCGCGTATGCCGGGATCGCGCTTGCCTGGTTCCACCAGATCCCGACCGGCAACGAGCTCGTGCTGAACACGATCGCCGCCGATTACTGGCGCGCCCTGTTTGCCGCCACGTTCGCGCTGCTCGTTGTGTTCCGTGTGCTCGCTCCGGCACTCGCTGCTCTGCGCTACCGGTTGCGGGTCGCCGCCGTGGTCGAGGAGGGGCCGGGTGTCGTCTCCCTGTGGATCACCGGGCGTCGTCTCGACCGCCTGCACGCCCACGCGGGACAGTTCTTCCTCTGGCGCTTCCTCACGCGCGGCCGCTGGGCGACGGCGCACCCGTTCTCCCTGTCGGCTGCGCCGGACGGCCGATCGCTGCGCATCACCGTCAAGACGCTCGGCGATCACACGGCGCGGATGGGCGAGATCCCGATCGGAACGCGCGTCGTTGCCGAGGGGCCGTTCGGTGTGTTCACCGACGGCTCGCGCCGGCGCGAGAAGGTGCTGTTGATCGCGGGCGGCATCGGGATCACGCCCGTGCGTGCACTCCTGCAGGAGATGCGCGGTGACGTCGTCGTCGTCTACCGCGTCGTCTCCGACGAAGACGTGCTCTTCCGGCCGGAGCTCGACGAGCTCGCGCGCGCGTCCGGTGCGGAGCTCCACTACGTCGTCGGCGACCACGCAACCGACGAAGGGCGACACTACCTCTCACCCGACCATCTGCTCGAGCTCGTTCCCGACATCGTCGTACGCGACGTCTACGTGTGCGGACCAGCCGGGCTCACCGACATTGTCACGCGGCACGTCCGCCAGGCAGGCGTACGTCGCTCGCACATCCATGCCGAACGCTTCGCACTTTGAGAAAGGACTTTGACATGCGCAGGAACATCACAGCGGCGGTGAGTGCCGTCGCTCTCGTACTCCCCGTCGGCAACGCTGTCGCCGCGGCGAACCGCTCGACGACGGCCAAAGTGACGCCGAAGAAGAAGGTCGTCACGCTGAAGAAGACCGTGACAGGCCCGCAGGCCCAGGCCGACCGGTGGGGATACGTTCAGGTGACGCTCGTCGTGAAGAAGACGACGACGACGGTTGGCGTGAAGAAGACCGTCACACGGAAGATCACGTCCGTGACGGTGCCTGTCTACCCGAACCACACCGACCGGTCCGTGTTCATCAACCAGCAGGCCCTGCCGATGCTCGAGCAAGAGGTTCTGTCGGCGCAGTTCACCGGCGGTATCAGCATGATCTCCGGGGCATCCAACTCGAGCGACGCGTTCATCCAGTCCTTGCAGGCGGCAATCCTGCAGGCACAAAAGGTCTGATGATTGCCACGCTCCCCGGCATCCGCCGCGTCGAGCACGTCATGGGCATGCCGATCGTCCTCGACGTGCGCGACGAGCACGTCGACGACGGCGTGCTCGACGGCATGTTCGATTGGCTCCGCTGGGTGGACGCGACGTTCAGCACGTACAAGGACGACAGCGAGATCAGCCGTCTGAATCGCGGCGAGCTCGCGCTCGAGCACGCGCACCCGGACGTCGTCTCCGTGCTCGATCGCTGCGAGCAATTGCGCGCCGAGACCGACGGGTATTTCGACGTGCACGCCGCTGCTTCGGACCTCGTCGATCCCTCGGGGCTCGTCAAAGGCTGGGCGGTCGACCGTGCTGCCGCGCTGCTCGACGAGGCAGGGCTACGCAACTACGCCGTGAACGCCGCCGGCGACATGCGTCTGCGGGGCCGCGCCGTTCCGGAGCTCTACTGGCGCGTGGGCATCCAGCATCCGCTCGAGCTCGACCAGGTCGCGCGGGTGATCGACACGACCGATCTCGCAATCGCGACCTCGGGCGAGTACGCGCGCGGATCCCACGTCTTCGATCCGCACACGCACCGGCCGCCCACGGGAATCCTCTCGGTGACGATCACCGGGCCCGATCTGGCGACCGCTGACGCCTATGCCACCGCGGCGTTTGCGATGGGCGCCGAGCGGGCGACGCACTGGACCGCCCGGTTGCAGGGCTACGAGGCGATGACCATCCTGAGCGACGGCCGCGTGCTGTCGACACCCGGTTTCGGCGGTTCGGTCTAGCTCCGGGCGAACGACCGCCGCGGGCAGTATGCGTCGATGCCCTTCCTTCTGAGCGTTCTCGACCAGTCGCCGATCTCGGAGGGGTCGACGGGCGCCGATGCGCTGCGCAACTCGATCGATCTCGCGCGCCACACCGAGACGCTCGGCTATGAGCGGTACTGGGTCGCGGAACATCACGGGACGCCGATGCTCGCAAGCGCGGCGCCGGAGATCCTCATCGCGGAGATCGCCGCCGCGACGTCGCGCATCCGCGTCGGCAGCGGCGGCGTGATGCTGCCGCACTACAGCCCGCTCAAAGTGGCCGAGGTCTTCAGCATGCTCGCCGCGCTGCATCCCGGCCGCGTCGACCTCGGCATCGGCCGCGCGCCCGGGACCGACCCGCACACGATGTTTGCGCTGCAGCGCGATCGCCGTCAGACCGCGCCGGACGACTTTCCCGAGCAGCTCGCGGAGCTGCTCGCGCTGCTCGAGGACGACCTGCCGCCGGATCACCCGTTCGCGCGTCTCGCCGCGCTCCCCGGCGGCCTGGAGCGACCGGAGGTCTGGCTGCTCGGCTCGTCGCCGCAGAGCGCAATCTGGGCGGCCGAGCTCGGCCTTCCCTACTCGTTCGCCGACTTCATCAATCCGAAGGGCTCCGAGCTTGCGCAGCTCTACCGCGAGCGCTTCCAGCCGTCGGCGCGCCGCGACACGCCGTGGGTGGCGGCTGCGGTCTCGACCATCTGTGCAGAGACCGACGAGGAGGCGGAGCGTCTGGCGGCGAGCGCACGGATGGCCATTGCGTTCCTGCACTCGGGCCGCCTGATCCCGGTGCCGCCGGTGGAGCAGGCGCTCGCGTTCTTTGCCGAGAACCGGGTGCCGCCGACGGGGCGTCGTGCAGTCGTCGGCGCTCCCGGGACCGTGCGGGCGGGGCTCGAGGCGGTCGCCCACGAGTACGGCGCCGACGAGCTGATGCTCGTGTCGATCACGCACGACCATGCGGCACGACGGCGCTCGTACGAGCTCGTCGCCCAGGCGTTCTGACCGGTCGCCGCCCCCGGCATCCCTCGGTCGAGGGCGGGCATGTTCGGCGGATACCGACTACCGTGCGATGTCGGTTCTTTTCCTACGATCGGCATCGAGCATGGCACCTCCTAAACTCTTCCTCCGGTTCGCGCTCGTTTCCGGCCTCGCGCTTGTCGCCGCGGTCGGGCTCGCGCTGCTCCTCGCGCGCTGGAATGTGAACGATCGAGCGCGCAGCCAGGCGATGGGCGATGCGACCGCGGTGGCCAAGCAGTTCGCGAGCGACGACCTGTCCCGGAGCGCGTTCCAGTGGCCGCGGCCGTCGGGATCCGCCGGCAGTGACCTGTCGTCGTTCCTCGACATCTTCTTCACGCCGACCACCGCCGCGCACGACCCGGCGCGCGTCGTCTTGTACTCGCCGCAGGGGATCGTCACGTATGCGACCGACCACCGGCTGATCGGCAGGCACGCTGACGACCCGGCGCGGGTCAGCGCTGCCCTGGAGCACTCGCAATACAAGGTCGCGCACAACGTCCAGTACGCCTTCGTCCCGGGGAGGTCGGACTACGGGCCGCAGACGGCGCGTGGAGTGATTCGGCTCGAGCGGAACTACGCGCCGATCGCCTCCGAGATCAACCACGACTTCCTCACTCAGGCGATGACGATCGCGCTCGCGCTCGTCGCGCTGTACCTCGCGATGCTGCCGATCATGCGGCGCGTGACGCGCAGCCTTCGCCGAAGCTACGTCGAGCGGGCCGAGCTTGCGGCGATCGTCGACTACTCGAACGACGCGATCATCGCCCTGTCGTCCGACGGCACGATCATTTCGTGGAACGCCGGCGCGGAGACCGTGTACGGCTGGCGTGCCGAGGAGGTCGTCGGCGGGCCGATCACTCTGCTGCTCTCCGAGCCGAGTGAGCCCGCGGACGCGTCGGAGCGCGACCTTGGTCGCACGACGCACGTGAGGAAGGACGGAACGCATGTGTCGGTGTCGGTGACGATGTCGCCGATTCGCGACGCAAAAGGAGACCTCGTCGGCTCGTCGATCACCGCCCGCGACGTGTCGGAGCTCGAGCGGCTCGACCGCGAGTTGCGCGAGGCGCATAGGCAAGAGGCGGTCGGCCGTCTCGCCGGCGGAATCGCGCACGACTTCGGCGAGGTCCTGGGCGAGATCGACAGCGCCGCCGCAAGCCTGCTGGTCGATCCGTCGTCGAGGCGAGATCTCGACAAGATCCGCGCAGCGACCGCGCGCGGCTCGTCGCTGGCCGAGCAACTGCTCGCCGTCGGAGGTGCACAGGACACGCAGCCGGAGGCGATCGACCTCAACGAAGCGATCAAGCACGCAGAGCCCAAGCTCATCGAGCTGGCCGGGCCACGCATCACCGTGACCGCGTTGCTCGAAGACGACCTCGGGCCGGTGTTCGCCGACCGGGAGCAGATCGAGCAGTTGATCTTCAATCTCGGCGCCAACGCCCGCGCCTCGATGCCGGCGGGCGGGGCGATCACGGTCGAGACGGCGAACGTCGACTTCTCACGACGCGAGCGCGGCGCCGACCAGGAGCCGGGTCACTACGTCATGTTCGCCGTGTCCGACACCGGCGCGGCGATCGCGCAGGAGGCGCAGGAGCGCCCCGGCGAGCCGTACCTCCGGCGCAGCAACGGCGGAGAGCGCATGGCGCTCGGACTCGCCGCGGTGTGCGGGATCGTCAAGCAGAGCGGCGGCACCATGGGCGTCGAGAGCCGGCCCGAGGGCGGCACCGTGATCCGAATCTATCTCCCGCGCTTCGGTGCGGAGCAGCGCGAAGCCGAGCACGAGCACGCGCCTGCCTAGACCGACGCCTCGGGCTGGAGAATGCCGAGCGGGATCTGTCGGCTGGTTCGCCGCTCGTACTCGAGGTAGCCGGGTGCGATCGCCGTGAGCGTCGCCCAAAGCCGTTCTCGCTCGTCGGGAGTCGCCGCGCGCGCGACGACCGTGCGCCGCGAGCGCCCGATCTCGACCGTCGCCTGAGGATCGTTCTGCAGGTTGAGCCACCAGTCGGGGAACCAGTCCATGCCACCGTTCGACGCGACGACGACAACGTCGTCGCCGTCGTTCAGGTAGCACAGCGGTGTGGTTCGCGACACGCCCGACTTCCGGCCCGTCGTCGTCAGGAGGAGGATCGGAAGGTTCCAGACGCGGCCCACTCCGCGGCCTCCGCCCGCGCGATAGAGCGCACGGTGGATTGCGCTCATGCGCCTCAAGCCGGTGCGGAAGTAGCGCTTCCGGAGATCCGTCACGGGCGCATCTTCGCAGGCGACCCAGCTCGGTAGAACGGCCGAGGCGGCCCGGAGGCCGCCTCGGCGTTGTACACGGTGAAGTCGCTCGCTAGGGCGTGACGGTGAACTGCCCGACCATGCCTCGCTCTGCATGGAACGGAACGTCGCATTGGTAGTTGTACGTGCCCGGTGGGAGAGAGACCGTCCAGGTCTCGGACGTGCCCGGTGCGATCTGCGCGCCGGCCTTGTTGCCGAGGATCGCGAAGTTGTGCACCTCGTTGCCCTTGTTGTTGATCACGAAGGTGATCTGCCCGGACGGGATGGTCGTCTGCGACAGCTGGAACGCGTACTCGACCATGTTCACCGTCACGGTCGTCGAGGCGGTTCCGACCGGCACCGTGCTCGTCGGCGGCGGCGGCGCCGGCTGCGTCGTCGTCGTCGGCGTGGACGACGGAGGCGGCTTGACTGCAGCCACGGCGACCGAGAAGGTGCCCTTCATGCCTGCTGCCGCGTGGCCCGGGATCGTGCACAGATACGCGTAGTGGCCCTTCTTCTTGAACTTGACGGTGAGCGTCGCGGACTTCCCGGGCAGCAAGTTGGGCGTGACCTTGCCGGCGATAAAGAAGTTGTGGGAGATCTTGCCCTTGTTGACGACGGTGAAGATCACCGTGCCGGCAGCTGGGATGCTCCGCTTCGAGAACACGAACTTGAACTCGGAGGCGGCGACGGTGATGCGCGTCGTCGCGTTCGCCGCCTGATGACTACTCGCCGCTTGCGGACTAGCAGTGCCGGCCTCGGCGAAGCCAACCGCCAGACCAGCTGCCGCAATTGCGATCAATCCGAGTGCTCCTATGACACGTTTAAGCAACCAAACCCCTCCTACCCAGATCGTGGATCCGACAACTACTTCTACCGAGACCGACTCTACCCACGGCAACTCACCCGAGGGCGCGCGCCGTGTAATTGTTTGTCGTGTAAGTGCTGTGGCGGCAGCCGCTCGAAGCGGCCG
>DATEXK010000188.1:0-2584 GCA_035257065.1 Gaiellaceae bacterium
TCCTGCTCGCGGTCGTCGACCTGCCGTTCGTGCTCTACAAGGGAGCGGTCGGGCTCTTCTAGAGACCTCAGTACGACGCTTGCAGGTAGCGGTCGACATCCGTTCGCGTGTTGAACGCCCAGACCGCAAAGGGGCCGACGAGCGTCCGCTCGTGCGGAGGCAGTCCCTTCACCGCGCGCAGGGCTTGCTCATTCTCTCGTCCCGGGTACAGCACGACCGTCGTCTTCGGCGCCTGCGCCGCGCGGATCAGGTAGCTCTCCTCCCGGCGGGGCGAGAGATCTCCCGCGACGATGCGCTCCTGCGTTGCGGCGCTGAGCATGTACGCGATCCAGTAGTCGGCCCACACGTCGGTTCGGCCTGTGCGCTCCAGACGGGCCGCGAGTGCGGTAATGGGTGTGCCGATCGCCGGGTCGGAGACCGCAGCGAGGCCGTTCGTTGAGTTCCAGACGGTTCCGATCGTCCAGGAGGAGACGAGGATGACGGCCACCGGGCCGGCGAAACGCACCCGGCTCAGCGCCCAGGCGATGAGGGCTGCCAGGGCAGGGAGGAGGTAGGTCGCGTACCGTGGTTGCGTCGGATCGATCGGCACTCCGCTCGCGACGACGACGGCGGGAGCGAGGAGCCCCGACGCTCCCAGCACGAGCATGGTGGGGTTCCGGCGCCGAAGGGCGAGGGCCGTGCCGAGGAGGACGGTGACGAGCGCGGCCGCGCCGATCGCTCGAGCCGCTGATATCTCCACAACGCCGCCGGCCGCCGGGACGACCTGCGTGAAGACGTGCAGGTAGCGGCCGATCGGGCTCTCCGGAGGCCCGGGCAATTGGTGGAGTGTCTTGAAGTGCGACTTCGCCGTCTCGTACAACCACGGGACCGCGCCGGCTGCCGCGGCTGCCACGCCCAACCCAGCCGCCCAGGCGCTGCGCACCCGGACGCACACCCAGAGCGTTGCCGGAACCGCGAGCGCGAGGGCCACGGGGCTCGTCCAGAGTGCGAGACCGAGGCAGAAGCCCACGCCGAGGCAACGCCGAACGCCGGCCTTGTCGCTCGGTCCCTGCGCGAGGCGAATGGCCGCGAGCCCGATCACGAGAGCGTCGCCGACGAAGCCCGGGTCGGTGAAGCTGAAGCCGACCATGAACGGCGCGGCGAGCCAGAAGAGGCACCCCGCCAGGTCGCCGGCAACCGCTCCCACTCCCTTTGCAACGACCGATCGCAGCAGCAGGCATGCGGCGAGCCAGAACACGATCTCGACGATCTGCAGCGCCGCGAAGCTTGGGCCGACGAGCCAGAAGAGCAGGCCCGCGGTCAGCTGCAGGAGCGTACCGCCGTAGAACTGCCCCCAGTAGAAGACGCGAATGTCTCCGTGGGTGACGTGCCGCGCCATCAGATAGACGACCGCAGTGTCGGAGTTCTGCTGCGCGAGGGATGTCCTGAGCGCGAGCAATCGCAGTACGAGCCCTGCGACCAGGACGAGACCGAACAGGACCGTCGAAGGCCGGCGTGCGGATGCCAGACGGGCGAGAGCGCCCGTCGCTCCATTCACACGATGCTCCGCGGGCACACCGGGGTTCTAGCAGCCTCGCTCGGTCGTCAGTTGCACGGCGAGCTTGCCCGTCTCGAAAGCCCACTCCTCCGGGAGTCGCCACCAGGTGGTCGGCGTCCCCACCAGCCAGAGCCGCCCGGGATAGCAGCGGTGGAACAGCATCCGGGCGCGGGTGACGTGAAAGGTCGATGTGACGACGACGACCTCGTTCCAGCCATGGGTCCGCGCCAGGGCGCCCACCGCCCGCGCCTCGCCCCGGGTGCTGAAGGGCCGGGGCTCGAAGCAGACGACCCGCGCGCGGGCCACGTGTCCCGTCCGGCAGAGGGCTCGGGCGGTGTGCCAGCGCGGATCCTGCGCAGCACCGGAGATCACGAGCACGGGCGCGACGCCGCGTCGGATCAGCCGGAGCGCGGGGTCGAGGCGGTTGTTCCGGGCGCCCGAGAGGACGACGACCGCATCGGCATGGGCCGGCGCGCCCGTCCCGCGCGGCCAGACGAAGAACACGGCGCACGCCACGAGCCAGACGGCGACGAGTCCGGTTGCGACGAGGAGGAGGCGGCGGATCATCGGGACGAGTGAAGCAGAGCCGGGTACCCTCTCCGCCGGATGAGCGGCGTCCTCTTCACGTGCGCTGGGCAACGGGTGGACATCGTCACCGCGTTCAGGCGCGCCGGGGCCTGGACGCTCGCGACAGACGTGAACCCGCTCGCGCCGGCGCTCTACTACGCGGACGAGCACGCCTTCGTGCCGCGCGTCGACGACCCCGGATACGTGGCGGCGCTGCACGACCTGGTCAAGGTGCACGACGTCGGGCTGATCGTCCCGCTGACCGATCTCGACCACGGCGTGCTCGCGCGCCGCCGCGACGAGCTCGACGCCCTCGTGCTCCTGCCGGCGCCCGAGGTCGTGGATGCCCTCGCCGACAAGTGGCTCGCGCACCTGCTCTTCGAAGCGCACGGAATCGGCTCGCCGCCGACCTGGCTGCCCGGCGCGCTACCCGACGAGCTCGCGTTCCCCGTGCTCGTGAAGGCGCGGCACGGCTTCGGC